>NZ_AFPR01000189.1:0-4162 GCF_000219295.1 Acidiphilium sp. PM | reverse complement strand
ATCAGCTTCAGAAGTGTGGATTTTCCAGCGCCGTTGCGCCCGATCAGGCCGATCTTGCGGCCGGGATCGACGACCAGCCCCGCCCCTTCCAGCAGGGCGCGGCCGGCAATGGAAAAGGACAGGTCTTCGATCCGCAACAGGCTCATGGCCGCTTGCTATCGCACAAGCCGGGACTTGCCCACCCCGGCCCGGCCCTGTAAGGGCGCGCGCGACGGCTCAACTCCAGACACGAGGCTCCCCATGGCAACCGAACGCACCCTCTCGATCATCAAGCCCGACGCCACGCGCCGCAACCTCACCGGCCGCATCAATGCGAAGTTCGAGGAAGCGGGTCTGCGCATCGTCGCCCAGAAGCGCATCCGCCTGACCAAGGACCAGGCCGAGGCGTTCTATGGCGTCCACAAGGAGCGTCCGTTCTTCGCCGGGCTGGTCAGCTTCATGACCTTGGGTCCGGTCGTCGTCCAGGTTCTGGAAGGCGACGATGCCGTGGCCCGCAACCGCGCGATCATGGGTGCGACCGACCCCAGGAAGGCCGAGGCCGGCACCATCCGCGCCGAATTCGCCGAGGACATCGAGGCGAACTCCGTCCACGGCTCCGACGCGGCGGACACCGCGGCGCAGGAAATCGCCTTCTTCTTCGCCGGCGTCGAGATCGTCGGCTGATCTGACCGGCACATGCAAAAAAGGGGGCCTCGGGCCCCCTTTTTCATGCCGCGGTCACGCGGGTCTCAGGGCGCGCGGCCGAGATTGACCTGGTTCGGATTGGTCACCGCGCCGCCGATCGCGCCCACGGCGCCGCCGATCAGCGCGCCCGTCGCCGCCGAGCCGCCCGTCGCAGCCCCCAGGATCGCACCGGTGCCCGCGCCGATCGCGCCGCCGGAGAGAGCCCGCTGGCCGGGCGTATAGCCGCAACCCGCCAGCCCCAGCGCCACCACCGAGAGCAGCACGGGAACGATTAGCACCTGTTTCGATCTCACAGTCATTTCGGGATCTCCTTGTTTTGTTTCAAGCGATATAGGGTTTCGCGTTGCGACTGCATGGCCCCCGCATGTCGGCATTGTAACGGCGACAATCGGGCGACTTCGTGGCATCGCCGCTCCGCAGCCTTGTGAACCGCGTTTACAGCCTGTAATCCGGCCCCTGCATCGACACTCCCGGAAGGGGGCGTTACCAGACCACGTTGTTGAACCATTGCTTGACTGGGAACCAGTGCCCGGGATCACACCCGAACCCGGCCTGGCCGCGCGGAAAGGATTTCATGCTCTCCAGGCTTCTCGGGCTCATGTCCGCCGACATGGCCATCGACTTGGGCACCGCCAACACGCTCGTCTACGTGAAGGGGCGCGGCATCGTTCTTGATGAACCCTCTGTGGTCGCGATCGCCGAGGTGAAGGGGCGCAAGCAGGTGCTTGCCGTCGGCGAGGAGGCCAAGCACATGCTCGGCCGCACGCCGGGCAACATCTCCGCCATCCGCCCGCTGCGCGACGGCGTGATCGCCGATTTCGAGGTGGCGGAGGAGATGATCAAGCACTTCATCCGCAAGGTGCACAACCGGCGCGGCTTCGCCTCGCCGCTGATCATCGTCTGCGTCCCCTCCGGCTCCACCGCGGTCGAGCGCCGCGCCATCCAGGAAAGTGCCGAGAGCGCCGGCGCGCGCAAGGTGCTGCTGATCGAGGAGCCGATGGCCGCGGCGATCGGCGCCGGCCTGCCGGTCACCGAGCCCTCGGGCTCGATGGTGGTCGACATCGGCGGCGGCACCACCGAGGTCGCGGTGATCTCGCTCGGCGGCATCGTCTATGCCCGCTCGGTCCGCGTCGGCGGCGACAAGATGGACGAGGCGATCATTTCCTACCTCCGCCGCGGCCACAACCTGCTGATCGGCGAATCCTCGGCCGAGAAGATCAAGCTCGACATCGGCGCCGCCTGGGCCGACCCGCTGACCGACAATGACTGGCACGAGGTGAAGGGCCGCGATCTCATCAACGGCGTCCCGCGCGAGGTCAGGGTCACCCGCGCGCAGATCGCCGAGAGCCTCGCCGAGCCGGTCGGCCAGATCGTCGAGACCGTGAAGGTCGCCCTCGAGAACACGCCGCCCGAACTCGCCGGCGACATTGTCGACAAGGGAATCGTGCTGACCGGCGGCGGCGCGCTGCTCCGCGGCCTCGACGACGTGCTGCGCGATGCCACCGGCCTGCCGGTCGTCGTCGCCGACGAGGCCCTGCAATGCGTCGCCAAGGGAACCGGCCGCGCGCTCGAGGAACTCAAGCGTCTGCGCTCCGTGCTGTCGACGATGTATTGATCGCCGGCGCCGGGGTGTGCATCGTAGCGGTCTGGAGGAACTGAACATGGCGATCCGCAAGATCCTGCTGCCCCTCGCGGGCGTTGCTTCCGCCCGTGCCACGCTCGGCACGGCGCTGATGCTCGGGGCGCGCTGGCGGGCCCATGTCCACGCCCTTCACGTCCGCACCGACACGCGCGATGTGGCCCCCCTCGCGGGCGAAGGGCTCTCCGGCGCCATGATCGAGGAGATGATGGCGACCACCGAGAAGGAGGGCAACACCGAGGCCAGGGCGCTGTCGGCGCTGTTCGACGCCGAAACCGCGGCCCACGGCATCGCCGTCGGCGCGCCGGTGCGCGACGCCAGCGGCGCCGTCGGCCAGGCCAGTGCCTGGTTCAGCTCGATCGTCGGCCGCGAGGAGGAACTCGTCGCCAGCGAGGCGCGCCTGTCCGATCTCATCGTCGTCCCGCATCCGAAATCGGCCGAGGAAGTCGCCTCCGCCGACGCGCTGCACGCCGTGCTGTTCGATTCCGGCCGCCCGGCGCTGATCGCCCCGGTCGAGCCGGCCGAGATTATCGGCTCCCGGATCGCGATCGCCTGGAACGGCACCGCGGAAAGCGCCTCGGCCGTCGCCTCCGTGCTGCCCTGGCTCTCCGGCGCGCAGCAGGTCCGCATCTTCCACTCGAACGACTATCAGCGCCAGGGTCCCGCCGCCGACCAGCTCGCCAGCTATCTCGAACTGCACGGCATCGCCGCGGACATCACCGAGTTCCGCGCCATCGACCGCAGCGCCGGCGCCGGCCTGCTCGCCGCCGTCACCGAATTCGGCGCCGACCTGCTCGCCATGGGGGCCTATTCGCATTCCCGCCTCCGCCAGCTCATCCTCGGCGGCGTGACGCGGCATGTCCTCGAGCACGCGCGGCTGGCGGTGCTGATGAACCGGTAGACAGGCGCGCGGATGTTCGGCGTCGAGGACGAGGCCACGGAAGCGGCGGTCCGGGCCTATGTGAAGCTGATGCGGGCCAGCCACGCCGTTCTCGCCCGCACGCAGGCGCGGCTGGCCGCCGCCGGCCTGACCCATGTCCAGCTCGGCGTGCTCGAGGCGCTGCTGCATCTCGGCCCCCTCACCCAGCGCGACCTCACCCGCAAGCTCCTCACCAGCCCCGGCAACCTGACCGACGTGATCGACAAGCTGGCCCGCCGCGGCCTTGTCGAGCGTGTCCAGTGCCCGGAAGACCGCCGCAGCGTCCGGGTCGTCCTCACCGCCGACGGCCGGCGCTTCATCGAGGAGTTGTTCCCCCGCCACGCCGGCGACATCGCCGCCGCGATGGGCGGGCTCGACGGCAAGGATCTCGCGGCGCTCGATGCGCTGCTGCGCCGGCTCGGCCTGGCGGCGGCCGGGGATTGAACGCCGGTCGAGACGGCCTATATCGTTCGATATCGAATAATATCACGCCTCACCGCGGTGGGTCGTGCAGGAGAAAGACGATGATCGACATCCGCCCCTTCGACTCGATCGGCCGTTTCCGCAACGAATGGCTGAACGCGCATCACCACTTCAGCTTCGGCAGCTATCGCGATCCCGCCCGCATGGGCTGGGGCGCGCTGCGCGTCTGGAACGACGACGAGGTCGCGCCGCAGACGGGCTTCGACCCGCATCCGCATCGCGACATGGAAATCGTCACCTTCATCCGCCAGGGCGCCATCACCCATCAGGACAATCTCGGCAATCGCGGCGTCACCCGCGCCGGCGACGTGCAGGTGATGCATGCGGGCACCGGCATCGTCCACGCCGAATACAATCTCGAGGACGAACCCACCCGCCTGTTCCAGATCTGGATCATGCCGGACCGCCGCGGCGTCGAACCCGGCTGGGCCACGCGC
>NZ_AFPR01000190.1:0-5170 GCF_000219295.1 Acidiphilium sp. PM | reverse complement strand
CGGCGGTGGCGCGGCGGACGGGCAGCGACAGCACGCCATCGACATGGGCGGGATCGATGCCGAAGGCGGCGGCGATGCTCTCGAACCAGAGTCGCGTGCCCTCGGCGCCGAGCGGGCAGGGGGCGACGATCGGCACCGCGCCGCGCCGCTCCAGCGCGGTGGCGGTTTCGCCGAGGAAGGGCTGGGCCAGCACGTAGCGCGTGAAGGGGCCGACCGGCGGCATCGCGTCGGCGCGGCGGGCGGGCAGGAAATCGACCGTGGCGATGCCGAGGGCAGCGAAGAGGCGGCGGAACTGGTCTTCCACCACATCGGCGAGGGCGCCGACCACCAGCAGGCGCGTGGCCGGGCCGGGCGCGGGTGCGAGGGTGGGGACGAGGGCGGACAGGCAGGCATCCTCGCCTTCGGTGAAGGTGGTGCCGATGCCGCTGCCGGAATAGGCGAGCACGCGCGGGCTGCGGCCGAAGCGCTCCTCCAGCCGGGCGGCGGCGCGGCCGAGATCGAGCCGGATCACCTCGGAGGGGCAGGAGCCGACCAGGAACAGCAGCCGGATATCGGGGCGGCGGGCGATCAGGCGGGTGGCGACGCGGTCCAGCTCGTCGTCGAGATCGGCGCGGCCGGCGAGGTCGCGCTCCTCGATGATCGCGGTGGCGAAGCGGGGTTCGGCAAAGATCATCACCCCCGCCGCCGACTGGAGCAGATGCGCGCAGGTGCGCGAGCCGACGACGAGGAAGAACGCATCCTGAATGCGGCGGTGCAGCCAGACGATCCCCGTCAGCCCGCAGAACACCTCGCGCTGGCCGCGCTCGGCAATGATTGCGGGTGTGGCGGCCGGCGATGTGGCGCAGGCGCTCATCAGCCGGGGATCGCGGCGCGGGGGGCGGCTTCGAGCCGGGCGGCGCGCAGCTTCAGCAGGAACTGGGTGGCGTTGACCAGGTAGGTGCTATAGGCCGCGAGCGCGATCAGCATCTGCGTGTGCGCGGGTGCGGCACCGGTGACCAGCACCGCGACGTAGGTGACGTGCAGCCCGATCACGAGGACGCTGAACACGTCTTCCCAAAAGAAGGCCGGGGCGAAGAGATACTGGCCGAAGACCGCGTTTTCCCAGATCGCGCCGGTGATCATGATGGTGAACAGGATCGCGGTCTTGGCGAGGATGGAGGCGGTGGCCACGGCCAGGCCCTCGCCGGTGGCGAGATAGCGCAGCACGAGGCAGACGCTGATCAGGAACACCGCGAACTGGACCGGGGCGAGGATGGCCTGCACCGTGGTCCAGGGCGTCGAATCCCGCCGCCGCCGCTCTTCGACGCTGTAGAGATAGGGCGAGCGCCGCGTGCCGCGCCGGGGCGCGGGATGGGCCTGCGCCGAGATGCCGTAGGCGTGGCCCTGCCACGGGCAGCAATTCACGGGGGCGACCAGACGGTCGATGATGCGTGTAAAGTCCACTTGACATGCCCTCTCGAGAAGCGTTCGATCCACAACGAAAAGGAAGCCGGCAGGCAGTGGTCCGCTATCGTGCGGGCGCTACCCAGCCAGCCCGCTGGGGGCAGCGATGGCCAGATTTCATTTTATCAAGCCGAATCATCGGAATTTCCTCGGTCGCGTCATAGCGACAATTGAAAGGCTAGCGTCCGGCCGCTCCGAATGTCAATCTATATTTACGTCAATATCGATTGACATTCGGGAAAAATTAATGCCATCCTGTGCCCATGTTCGGGAGGTATCTGATGCGTGAATCTGCAGATGCGTATCTGGATTTGCACTTCGGGGACACCGAGAGCGGTACCGAACAGATCGACAGCGGCGGCCTTGCCGACCGGAACGCCCTTCGGCGTCAGCCGCAAACATACTTCCCCCCCTGGTCGGACCTGCTGGACCGTGTGCTGCGGCAGCAGGTTCTGCCGCGCGTCATCGCCAGCCATCTGCCCTTGCCCGTCTGGGTCGATGTCAGTCTGGTCAAGCCTTCGGCGCGGGAGGTCGAGCAGTTTCTCGGCTGCATCCTGATGGACGATCTCAGCCGCGCCCATGTGCTGATCGAGCAGTTCGCCGCGCGTGGGGCGGATCACGACATGATACTGCGCGATCTGCTCACCCCGGCCGCCCGTCGGCTCGGGGTGCTGTGGGAGGAGGATCGCTGCGACTTCGCCGCCGTGACGCTTGGAATGGTGCGACTGAACCAGATCCTGCTCGAGACCAGCCCGCCGCCAGAGCTGCCGGCCGGTATGGAGCGGATGGCCGGACAGGCCTTGTTCGCGGCGGCGCCAGGCGAGCAGCACACATTCGGGATTGCGGTGCTGGCCGATGTGTTCCGCCGCACCGGGTGGCTGGTGAGTACCGAGCCGCGCAGCACGCGGACGGTTCTGTTGGCAATCGCGCGGCGCAACTGGTTCGACGTGATCGGCCTTTCGGTGACAGCTGACCGCTGGTTGAAAGGGCTGCCGGCCATCATCCGCTCGCTGCGCGCGGTGGCGCCAAATCCGGCTCTCCACGTCATGGTCGGCGGCAAGGTCTTTCTCGATTATCCGGAACGCTGCCAGTTCGTGGGGGCCGACTCGATGGCCGTCGACGCACAGGACGCGCTGCGCCAGGCAAGCCGGCTGGATCTCAACCGGACGGCCGCACGGCGTTGAGACAACGCCCGAACTAGACGCATGTCACTACGCGTTGACGATCGGGGTAGTTGAAAGTTGACACTAGGGAGGATACTTCAGACGTCTCGAATATTTAAACGAATTCCTGAAAGAGTGGTCCGAGATGAAAGCCTTCAAATCGCCCGGCAAATGGCTCGTCGGCATGAGTGCGGACATTGTCGGGATGGTGATCGCGACGATGGCGGACATCGCCCTCATCGTCGACCGGAAGGGTGTGATCCGTGACATCGCGGTTCAAAATACGGCGCTTGCGCGGGAATTCGCCGAGATTTCCGACTGGGTCGGGCGGCCCTGGGTGGAGACCGTGACGTCGGAAAGTCGTGACAAGGTGGTCGCGATGCTGAGCGCGGCGGGCGAGGCTCCTGCGGATCAGGCGCTTGCCACGGACCGGCACGTGAATTGTCCCGGGCGGGATGGCAGGGACGTGCCGGTGCTGTTTTCGGCCATGGCGATCGGCGAGAAGGGCAGCATCGTCGCCTTCGGCCGCGACCTCAGGACCATCGCGACACTGCAGCAGCGGTTGATCGACGTGCAGCAGTCACTGGAGCGGGATTTTTCGCGGCTGCGCCATGTCGAGACGCGCTATCGGATTCTCTTTCAGCAATCGTCGGAGCCGATGCTGGTGCTCGATGGCGCAACGCAGCGTGTGGTCGAGGCCAACCCGGCGGCACAGCAGATGTTTCGCCGACAGGGCAAGCTGGTGGGGCGGGGATTTGCCGATGTCGTCGAACCGGGCAGCCGGGCCACGCTCGAGCGGTTGCTGGGCGGCGTGAGCCGGACGGGCCGCGCCGATGACACGCCGATCGGCCTGCTCGGGCAGAAGGAACCCGTCGGCCTCTCGGCCTTTGTGATCCGCCAGGGCAGCGGACTGAATTTCCTCATCCGGCTTTCGCCGGTGAAACTCCCGGATCGGCAGGACGTGCTGCCCGCCGGCAAGGCGAACCTGCTCAAACTGATCGACAACGCGCCGGACGGGTTCGTCGTCGCCGGGCATGACGGGCGGGTGATCGCGGCGAATGCGGCCTTCGCCGAGATGGTGCAGGCGGCATCTCCCGAGCAGGTGGTTGGGCTTTCGCTGGACCAGTGGCTCGGCCGACCTGGAGTCGACCTGCCGGTGGTGACAGCCAATTTGCGGCAGAACGGCTCGGTTCGCCTCTATCCGACGACATTGCGCGACGAGTTCGGCGCCGAAATCGATGTCGAAATCTCGGCCGTTTCGCTGGTCAGCGACGGCAAGCCCTGCTTCGGCTTTGCGATTCGCAACGTCGCCGGGCGGGCTACGTCCGAACTCATGCGCCCTGCCGCGGCGCGGACAGTGCCGCGCTCCCTCGAGCAGATCAGCGAACTGATCGGCCGGGTGTCGCTCAAGGATATCGTCCGCGAGACGACCGACGTGATCGAGCGGCTGTCGATCGAGGCGGCGCTCGACATTACCGGCGACAACCGGGCTTCGGCGGCCGAGATGCTCGGCCTGTCGCGACAGAGCCTTTACGTGAAGCTGCGGCGCTACGGCATGATGGATGCCGCGCCGGCCAGCCCCGGATAGGCCGAAGGGGGAGCGATGGCGTCAGCGAAAGAGACGAACCTCACGCTTGCTCCCCTGCGCGTCGCCCCGGAATCGCTGCCCGGCTTCCGGGTCTGTCTCGAACTTCTCAAGCCGGTTACCTGGTTCGCCGCAATCTGGGCCTTCGTCTGCGGCGCCGTGTCCTCCGGCGCGCCGCTGGCCGGGCGCTGGCCGGAGCTGCTGCTCGGCATGGTGCTCGCGGGGCCGATGGTCTGCGGCACCTCGCAGGCGGTCAATGACTGGTTCGACCGCCATGTCGATGCGATCAACGAGCCGGACCGGCCGATCCCCTCCGGCAGGATGCCGGGGCGCTGGGGGCTTTACGTCGCGCTGATCTGGACCGCGCTGTCGCTCGCGGTGGCGGTGCCGCTCGGGCGCTGGGGGTTCGGCGCCGCGGTGTTCGCCCTGCTCGCGGCCTGGGCCTATAGCGCGCCGCCGCTGCGGCTCAAGCGCAATGGCTGGTGGGGCAATGCCGCCGTCGCCCTCTGCTACGAGGGGGTGCCGTGGTTCACCGGTGCCGCGGTGATGCGGGGCGCGCTGCCCTCCGCCCCGGTGCTGTGGCTGGCGCTGCTCTACAGTTTCGGCGCGCACGGCATCATGACGCTGAACGATTTCAAGTCGGTCGAGGGGGATCGGCGGAGCGGCATCCGCTCATTGCCGGTGCAGCTCGGCGTTGCCCCGGCGGCGCGGCTCGCCTGCGTGGTGATGGCGCTGCCGCAGCTCGTGGTGATCGGGCTGATGATCGCCTGGGATCACCGGCTCGCGGCGTTCGCGGTCGGGCTGCTGCTGGCGTGCCAGCTTGGGCTGATGGGAAGGCTGCTTCAGCGCCCGCGCGAGCGCGCCCCCTGGTACAACGCGACCGGGACGACGCTTTATGTCATCGGCATGCTGGTCTGCGCTTTCGCGCTCGCCGGCGGAGGAGCGTGAAATGGCCGCGATACAGGATTATGACGTGGCG
>NZ_AFPR01000191.1:0-4967 GCF_000219295.1 Acidiphilium sp. PM | reverse complement strand
GCCGAGGCGACGGCGCCCGGCTGCTCGAACTCGGCCGCGCCGCCGGCCTTCCCCGGGCCGCGCCCCTCGGCCACGATCATCGACGGATCGAGGTCGAGCACGGGTTTCCCCGCCTCCTCGGGCACGTCCGGCGCCGGCATGGCGACGGCATCGTCATCTTTCAGGATGCGGCGGATGGAGGAAAGGATTTCGTCCATCGAGGGTTCGGCCGCGGGGTCCGTTGGCGTTCCGCTCATGGGTGTGTGTCCTCGGGCTGTATATGCAGTTCGGTCGGGCCGCTTGGCGCCATTTTGGGCCGGGCGAGAAGGGTGCCGTCCGGGGCGATGCCGGCGTTGCGGAACGCGACGTCGCCATTGCCGAACAGGGCGTCCTTCACGGTGTCGTAGTATTTGAGGTCGTCGTAATGCGTCACCGGCAGGGCGAGATCGGTCGCCGTCAGCCGGCCGATCGCGGCGGCGATCGCATAGGACTGCTCGACCTCGTTGGCGATGTTCTGGATCTGCGTGGTCTGCGCGTTGAACAGGAGCTGCTGCGCGTTCAGCACGTCGAGCGTGTCGCGCGTGCCGACGATTTCCTGCCGCTCGGTGCCGTCGAGCGCGATCGCGTCGGCCTTGATCTGCGCGCGGGTGCTGACGATCGCCGCCTTCGAGGCCTTCAGCCCCTCCCATGCCTGGGTCGCCTGCTGCACCGCCGTCCGCTGGGCGTCGATCACCGCCGAATAGGCATACTGCACATTGTCCCGCGCCTGCCGGATCGCGGCATATTCCTTGCCGCCCTGGTAGAGCGGGATGGTCAGGTTGGCGAGGATCTGCCCGCCGGTGGAGCGCGAATGCGGCCCGCCGGGGTTCGACTCGTCGAAGGCCGAGGCCGAGAGGGAGAGCTGCGGCCCGAGCCCGGCCACCGCGGCATCGACCGAATCCTTCTTCGACGCCATGGTGAACAGCGCCGCCACCACGTCGGGATTGTTGCGCAGCGCGGCATGGGCGAGGGGGGTCTTGCCCCGCACCGGCAGTTCGAGCGGCTGCGGTGGCACCAGTGTCCGCGCCGGATAGGAGCCGACAAGCTGGCGGAAGCTCTCGTCGGCGATATGCAGGTTGCCCTTCGCCACCGCGACCTGTTCCTGCGCCCCGGCGAGCGAGGCCTCGGCCTGCGCCACCGAGGTTTCGGTGATCTCGCCGACATTGAACTGGTCCTTCACCGCGCGCAGCTGCTGGGCGAGGACGTTCTCGTTGTTGATGTCGAGATCGAGCAGGTGACGGTCGGTGATGACGGTCACATAGGCATTGACCACCTTGGCGAAGACGGTCTGCTCGGTCGCGAGCAGCTGCGCCCTGGCTGCGTAGACGCTGTTCTTCGCCTCATGCAGCTTGGCGGCGGTCAGCCCGCCATCGAAGATCGACTGGTTGACGGTGATCTGCCCGGTCGCGTCGTTGCGCGCCGCGGTCAGGCTGTTGCGCGTCAGGATCGGCGGGTTGCCGACGTTGAACGCGGATTCCGTGGTCTCGTCGACGCGCCCGGCCGACCCCTGGATCGTGACGGTGGGCCGCCAGCCGGAAAGCGCCGCCGGCACGTTCTCGTCGGTGGCGCGCAGCGTCGCCCGCTGTTCCTGCAGGGTCGGATTGTTCGAATAGGCTTCCGCCAGCGCCGCGGTCAGGGTCGAGGGCCTTGCGTCGCCGGCCCGCGCCGCCGGCGCCGCCAGCAGCGCCGCCATCGGCAGCGCGGCCCAGAGCGCGGCCCGACGCCGCCATCCCGGTTTCGCTCGCAATGCCTGCAAATGCCGTGTCTCCTGAAAAGAGGACATGAAACCTATCATTTCTTTATGATCAAAAACTGAATGCCGCCTTACGCTGGAACGATGCTAACAACGGCGCGTTCCGGTCGGCAAGCGTCCGGTGCGCGAAGGCGCCGCCCACCGCCTCGGCAACCACCAGCCGACCGATGCCGTCATCGTTCAGGATGGTGACGAGCCGGCCCCCCGGCGCCAGTTGCGCCGCGAAGGCCGCCGGCAGCATGTCCACCGCGCCCTCGATCACGATGACGTCGAACGGCGCCTGCGCCGGCGCTCCGGCCGTAAGCGGCCCGGCCACCAGCCTCACATCCGCCGCCTCCGCCGCCAGCGCTTCCGCCGCCATGGCGCGCAGCGCCTCGTCTTCCTCGAGCGCCACCACCGCCGCGCCGCCGGAGGCGAGCACCGCGGCGCCGTAGCCGGTGTTGGCCCCCACCACCAGCACCCGCGTGCCCGGATGCGTGGCGGCGGCTTGCGCCAGACGCGCGATCGTCAGCGGCGCCGGCATGAACCGGCCATGGCCGAGCGGCAGGTCGGCATCGGAATAGGCGCGGCCCGTCTGCGCCGGCGGGCAGAACCGCTCGCGCCGGATCGTCCGCATCGCGGTGATGACCCGGTCATCCGCGATATTGTTGGGCCGGATCTGGCCGTCCACCATCAGGGTGCGGGCGTCGCGGAAATACCGTTCATTGTCCGACATCGGGGATCCTCTACGCTGGGGCCGCCCCTCTATAGGACGCGGGGCGCGATCGGGCAAAGCCATCCTCCGCCGCGGGGCTTGACCGGAACCCGGCCCGGCCCGATAAGCCGCACTCAGTCGCGCGCCGGTCCGGTGGCAGAGTGGCTATGCAGAGGACTGCAAATCCTTGGATGTGGGTTCGATTCCCGCCCGGACCTCCAGCAGCGCGCGCCTCCGCGCTGCCAGGCTCAAGCAGCGCGCGGTTCCGCGCTGCCAGACTGCGCCAACGCGCGGTTTCCTGCTGCCGGATCTCGCCTCGCGCAAGCGACTCCTCCGCCCCGATTGCCCGCCGCCCGGCTTGCTCCTAGTCTCTCCGTAACGACCGGCCAACGGAAGCGAGGGAGCGGAAAACATGTCCAGCGAATACCAGGCGCGCTACGATTCTTGGCATCGGGCCCCCGAGGCCTACTGGGACGAGGCCGCCCGCCGGATCGACTGGATCACCCCCTATGAAAAGGTTTTTGATCCCGCCCAGGGGCCGTTCGGCCGCTGGTTTCCGGGCGGCACGCTGAACACCGCCGCCAACTGCCTCGACCGTCACATCGCCGCCGGCGCCGGCGAGCGCATCGCCCTGATCTGGGACAGCGCGATGGAAGGCCGCATCGCCCGCTACACCTACCGCGCCCTGCGCGACCGGGTGGCGAAACTCGCCGGCGCGCTCGCCGCCCGCGGTGTCGCGAAGGGCGACCGCGTGGTGATCTACATGCCGATGGTCCCCGAAGCGGCGATCGCGATGCTCGCCTGCGCGCGGCTCGGCGCCATTCATTCCGTCGTCTTCGGCGGGTTCGCCGCCCCCGAGCTGGCCAGCCGCATCGATTCCGCCGAGCCGAAACTCGTCATCGCCGCCTCCTGCGGCCTCGAACCCGGCCGCGTCGTGCCCTACAAGCCGATCCTCGACGCAGCCCTGGAGCGCGCCGCCCACAAGCCGCGCGCCTGCCTGATCTTCCAGCGCGAGGCCCTGCGCGCCGATCTCGTCCCCGGCCGCGACGAGGATTATCTCGACGCCGAGGCCGCCGCCGCCCCGCACGATCCCGTCCCCGTCGCCGCGACCGACCCGCTCTATGTGCTCTACACCTCCGGCACCACCGGCCGGCCCAAGGGCATCGTCCGCGACAATGGCGGCCACGCCGTCGCCCTCGCCGCCACCATCCCGATGATGTACGACGTCCATCCCGGTCCCGGCAGCGCGAGCGAGGTGATGTGGACCGCCTCCGATGTCGGCTGGGTCGTCGGCCACACCTATATCGTCTATGCCCCGCTGCTCGCCGGCGTCACCACCGTGATGTACGAGGGCAAGCCCGTCGGCACGCCGGATGCCGGCGCCTTCTGGCGCGTCTGCGCCCAGCACGGGGTCAAAACCCTGTTCACCGCCCCCACCGCCCTGCGCGCGATCAAGCAGCAGGACCCCGAGGGCGCGCTCACCCGCCAGCACGATCTCTCGAAACTCGAAGCCCTGTTCCTCGCCGGCGAGCGCTGCGACCCGCCGACCGCCGAATGGATCGCCGCCCTGCTCGGCAGGCCGGTGATCGACAACTGGTGGCAGACCGAAACCGGCTGGCCGATCTCCGCCCGCTTCCGCGGCCTCGGCCTCACCGCGTTCAAGCCCGGCTCCGGCGGCCGCCCCTGTCCCGGCTACGAGGTCCGGGCGCTCAACCCCGAGGGCGGGCTGATGCCCTCCGGCGAGGTTGGCGCCCTCGCCATCCGCCTGCCGCTGCCCCCCGGCTGCGCCCCCACCCTCTGGCACGACGACGAGGGCTACCGCCGCGCCTATCTCGAAACCTTCCCCGGCTGGTATCGCACCGGCGATGCCGGCATGGTCGATGAGGATGGCGACATCTGGGTAATGGGCCGCACCGACGACATCATCAACGTCGCCGGCCACCGCCTCTCGACCGGCGCGATGGAAGAGGTTCTCGCCGCCCACCCCGATGTCGCCGAATGCGCCGTGATCGGCCGGCACGACGCGGTGAAGGGCGAGGTGCCGCTCGGCCTCGTCGTGCTGAAATCCGGCGTCGCCCGGGCGGATGCCGAAATCGCCGCCGAGCTCGTCGCCCTGGTGCGCGAGCGCATCGGCCCGGTCGCCGCGTTCAAGGACGCGCTGGTGGTCCAGCGCCTGCCCAAAACCCGCTCCGGCAAGATCCTCCGCGCCACGATGAAGCAGATGGCGAACGGCGCGCAGCCGGTCATCCCGCCGACGATCGAGGACGCCGCCGTGCTCGACCAGATCGCCCCGCTGCTCTCGCCCTGATTTTTGCCCCGGCCCGCGGCCAGGGTCAGACTTCTGCCCCGGCCCGTCGCCAGGGTCAGAATTTATCCTTGGCGGCGCGCAGCCGGGCGAATTCCTCGGCCGAGGCGGCGCGGAGAAACGGGTTGGCCGCCAGCTCGTCGGCAAGCCGCACCGGCAGCGTCGGCGCGCCCGCCGCGCGCAGCCGCTCCACCTCC
>NZ_AFPR01000192.1:0-7622 GCF_000219295.1 Acidiphilium sp. PM | reverse complement strand
AGGCCCTGGCGGTGCAGCAGGTGGAGCGCGTGGCTGACCGGCTGGCGGGAGACGCCGAGACGGGCGGCCAGTTCGCCCTGGCGGATGCGCATGCCGGGCAGCAGGGCGCCATCGGCGATGGCCTCCACCACGCGTTCGTAGACCTTGTCGATCAGCGTTTCGCCGGTTTCGATCGGCTCCATGCGCGCTCCCACCGCATTCGGAATTCCGAAATTCTGCGGCAGGCGGGCGCCGGCGTCAAACCCGGCGCGGCGGGCTCAGCGCGGGCTGATCAGGGCGCGGCCGATGATCATCTGCTGGATCTGCGTCGTGCCCTCGTAGAGGCGGAGCAGGCGGACATCGCGATAGAAGCGCTCGACCTTGTATTCGGCCATGTAGCCGGCGCCGCCATGCACCTGCACGGCGCGGTCGGCGACGCGGCCGACCATCTCGGTGCAGAACATCTTGGCGCAGGAGGCGCGCATCGGCAGGTCGGCGACCGGCGCGCCGGCGGCGCGGTCGTCATAGGCGCGGGCGATGTCGCGCACCAGCGCCCAGCCGGCGGACAGCTCGGCCTCGGAATCGGCGAGCATGGCCTGGACGAGCTGGAACTCGCCGATCGGCCGGCCGAACTGGCGGCGCTCGCGGGCATAGGCGATCGCCTCGTCCTGCAGGCGGCGGGCCATGCCGCAGGCGACGGCGGCGATGTGCAGGCGCCCGCGGTCGAGCACCTTCATCGCGGTGCGGAAGCCCTGGCCGGGCACGCCGCCGATGATGTTCGCCGCCGGCACGCGGACGTTTTCCAGGATGACGTCGCAGGTCTTGGTGCCGCGCTGGCCCATCTTGCGGTCGGGGCGGCCGAGCTTCAGGCCGGGCGTGTCGGCCGGGACGATGAAGGCGGAGATGCCCGAAGCCCCCGGCCCGCCGGTGCGCGCCATCAGCGTGAAGCCGCCGGCGCGGGGGGCGTTGGTGATGTAGCGCTTGGCGCCGTTGAGGATGTAGTCCTCGCCGTCGCGCTCGGCGCGGGTGGTCAGCGAGGCGGCGTCCGACCCGGCATCGGGCTCGGTCAGGGCGAAGGACATGATCAGCTCGCCGCTGGCCACGCGCGGCAGGTATTCGGCCTTCTGCGCCGCGGTGCCGTCCATCAGGATGCCCTGCGAGCCGATGCCGACATTCGAGCCGATCACCGAGCGGAAGGCGAGGGAGGTCTGGCCGAGACGGTGGACCACCTCGCATTCCTGCGCCATCGACAGGCCGATGCCGCCATGCTCCTCGGGGATCGACAGGCCGAACAGGCCGAGCTCCTTCATCTCGGCGACGATCGGCGCCGGCACGTCGTCCTGCTCCTCGACCTCGTTCTCGGCGGGCACCAGGCGTTCGCGCACGAAGCGGTCGATGGTTGCGAGCAGGATGTCGAAGCTTTCCGAATCAAGCGCCATGGGGGTTCCTTCCGTTTACGGCAAGGATAGCCACCGGCGGGGCGGCGGGAAACCCCGCGGCGGCGGGTTCATGACAGGAATTTAAAGACCGCGCCGGCGGGCCGGTCACAGAAATGCCATTGCCGCGGATTTAGTTCGGGTCAGCGATCGAAAGGAGATCGAGGATGGAACGCAAGACGATCGGACTGCTTGGCGCGATGGCCGGCCTCGCCGCCGCATCGCCCCTCCATGCCGCGAGCGCGGAGGCGGCGCCACTGCCGGAGGCCGCATCCTACGCCGAACTGCTGGCGCCGGTGGCGGCGCCGGGCGTGATCCTGCGCGCGCATGACGCCCTGCTGGCGCGCGAGGGAACGCAGGCGCCGGCGGCGCGGCTGGAGCAGGTGGACCATCACCACCATCACCATCATCACAACGCGTATCGCCGGTTCTATTATCATCACCATCACCACCACCATCATCACCATCATCACGGGTATTACGGCTATTACGGGTGGTATTACCGGCCCGGCTGGTACTGAGGCCGCGACGGGCAACGACGGAGGATCGGGTGACGACGGTCAGGCTGCGCTTTTTCGAACCGGGACTGGCGCCGCGGCGCACCAAGCTCGAGGTGCCGGGCTGGGGTGGCGAACCCCAGCCGCGGCGCGACGGCGCGCACGAACAGCCCTGGCACTGCATGCCCTTCATCGAGGGCGCGCAATACGGGATCGAACTCTTCTATCCCTATGACAACGAACTCCGCGTCGGCCGCCGCGACGGGGTGGTCACGCTGGAGAGCGACTGGGGCCCGGACCCCTGCACCGGCATCAACTGGCCGCCCTTCCGCCCGTTCGGCGAGGGGTATTACACGCACCAGCTGCTGCTCGACATGGCGGTGGACGAGCCGATGGCGGTGCGGGTCGAGCCGCATCCGCGCTATTACACCTCCGGCGCGGACGACGTGCCGCTCGCCGTGCCGGCGCTGTTGCGGACCCAGTGGTGGCCGATGATCTCCTTCGTCGTCTTCAAGGCGCCGCCGGAGGGGGTGACGCATGTGTTCCGCCGCGGCGAACCGTTCATCCAGCTGACCGTGGTGCCGGCGGAGCCGGACCTCGACCTGCAGCCGATGGCGCCGGAGGAGGCGGAGGCGCGGGAACTGCGGTCGCGGCGCATTCACGCCAGCCGGGAGACGCTCGGCCAGGAGACGCGCTGGACCTCCTCGACCGACACGGTGTTCGACGGCACCTATCGCAACCTGCTGCGCGCCGCGCGCGGCAAGCCGGTCTGATTGCACCCGGCGGCGACTCGCCGCGCCGGCGCGCGGCGGGACCGCCATGCGAACATCAAATGGGCCGTTAATTAATCGAGTAGTAATTATTTCGGGCAATCTTCCGGTTTTCCGAGACGGTCGTCTGGTCCGAGATATTCTTGTTCGCTCAATCCACCATCGTCCCCACGGTCGAAGTCCTGCAGGCGTTGCTGGATTCGATTCCGAACCCGGTCATCGTGATCGACCGGGAGCATCGGCTCGTGCTGGTCAACCAGGCGATGGCGGATTTCATGGGCCGGCCGCGGGAGGCGTTGCTGGGGCAGACCGGGGCGGGACTCCTGCCGCAGGCGCAGCTCGAGGTGTTCTGGCGGATCGACGATCAGGTCTTCGCCACCGGCCTGCCGAACGAGAACGAGGAGATCGTGACCGGGGCCGGCGGACGGCAGCGCATCGTCATCACCCGCAAGCGCCTGATCCATCTCGACACCGCCGAGGGCAGGGCGCCGTTCATCGTCGCCGTCATTTCCGATGTGACGCGCTTCCGCGAGGCGGAGGCGCGGGCCCACCATCTCGCCGCGCATGACCTGCTGACCGGACTGCCCAATCGCGGGCAGCTGACCCTGCGCCTCGCGCAGGCGCTGGCCGCCGCGCGAAGCAGCGGCGAGGTCGTCGGCCTGCTGCTGGTCGATCTCGACGGGTTCAAGCCGATCAACGACCAGTTCGGCCACCTCGTGGGCGACAACGTGCTGCGCATCGTCGCCCGGCGGCTGAGCGGCGTGATCCGCGCCGGGGATACGGTCGCGCGGCTGGGTGGCGACGAGTTCTGCGTGATCCAGCTCGGCATTCGCGACGCGGCGCAGGCGCTGCACCTGGCCGACCGGATCGTCGCCGCCATCGGCCACCCGTTCGCGACCGATCCGGAACCGATCGTCGTTTCCGCCTCGGTCGGGGTGGCGCTGTGCCCGTTCGACGGCGACGATCCGGAGACGTTACTCGACCGCGCCGACCGAGCGCTCTACGCTGTCAAGCATGCCGGGCGGGGGAGTTACCGCCGCTACGAGGCATCGATGCAGCGCCTTTCGGCCTCGCCGGTGATGCGCCCGGCCGGGCCGGACGGCGCCGCCGCCGCCGGAGGGGAGCCATGAGCCGCACCGTGCCCGACGATGTGACGACGCTCGGCGCGCTGGTCCTGGGGGGGCGCGGCGTGGCGCTCTGGGATCTCGATCCGGTGGCGGGCCGGATCCGGCATTACCACGGGCAGGCGCGGGAAGGGGTGGATTGCCCGCCGGCGGAGACGGTCGAGCAGGTCTGCGCGCGGGTCCATCCCGACGACCGGGCGCGGGTCGGCGCGGCGCTGCGCTGCGACGACGGGCAGGCGGCACCGGAGTTCGAGATCGGCTATCGCGCGCGGGATGCGGCCGGCGGCTGGATCCGGCAGGTCGCGCGCGGCCGGGTGGTGGTGCGCGACGCCGCGGGCCGGCCGCTGCGGGTGGTGGGCATCACCATCGATCTCGACCTGGTCCCCGACCTGCCCGCCACGCCTTGCGGGGGCGGCGATTCCGAGCGTCTCGCCGCGCTGGCGCTCGAACTTGCGCAGCGCACCGAGGAACTCGCCAGCGCGCATCGCCTCGCCCGCGTCGGCGCCTGGCGGTGGGACCTGGCACGGCGCCGGATCTGGCTCTCGGTGGAAACGACGTGGCTGCTCGGCCTTGAAGGCGGCGCCGCCGAGATCGATTACGACCAGATGCGCCGCGCCATCCACCCGGACGATTACGACGCCGCGATGGCGACCTTCCGGGAGGCCGCGCGGAGCGGGACGGCGGCGACGCTGGAATACCGGGTGATCCTGCCGGACGGGGCGGTGCATGACGTGCTGACCCATGCCGAGCCGGTGGTGGGGGCGGATGGAACCGTGTCGCAGCTGCGCGGCACCACCCAGGACATCACGCCCTATCGCCGGATCGAGGCGGCGCTGCGCGAGAGCGAGGACCATTACCGGCACATGGTCGAGCTGCACCCGCAGATTCCATGGACGGCCGGCCCCGACGGCGCGATTCTCGAGGTCGGCCCGCAATGGTTCGCGCTGACCGGCATGAGCCGGGACGAGACCATGCCGTTCGGCTGGGTTTCGGCGCTGCATCCGGACGACCGGGACCCGACGCTCGCCGCCTGGCGGCGGAACATCGAGTCCGGCGCGCCGATCGACGTCGAATACCGGCTCCGGCTGTCCGACGGCGCCTATGGCTGGATGCGCGCGCGCGCCGCCGCCCGGCGTGGCGAGGACGGGCGGATCCTGCGCTGGTACGGCACGCTGGAGGACATCACCGATCGCCATGCGGCGGAGGAGGCGCGAAAGGCGTCCGAGGCGCTGGCCCTGCGCGTGCTGGAGGCGAGCGGCGATGCCGTGATCGTTTTCGATGCCGCGGGGCGCGCGAGGTTCGCCAATGCGCGGGCCATGACCATGCTCGGCCTGCCGGACGATGCGGTGGGATGCAACGTCGCCAGCCTGTTCGCCGAAGCCCATTGCCGCGAGCTGCGCATGGCCGTTTCGCGGGCGATGCGGGACGGCGCCGGCGGGCATTTCGAGCTGTTCTGGCCGCCGACCGATCTCTGGCTGGAGGCGAGCCTGTTCGCCGATGGCGGCGACATTTCGCTGTTCCTGCGCGACATTTCGGAAAAGCGCCTCGCGCAGCAGCAGCTTCGCTACGCGGCGAGCTTCGACTTCATGACCGGCGCGGCGAATCGCGGCACCCTGTTTTCGCGGCTGTCCGCGCAGCTGGAGCGGCAGGACGCCGGCGACCTGACGGCGCTGCTGTGCCTCGATCTCGACTATTTCAAGGAGATCAACGACCAGCACGGGCATCCCGCGGGCGATGCTGTGCTGCGCCAGTTCGTCAGCCGGCTGCGGCTCTGCCTGCGTTCGCAGGACCTGCTCGCGCGCTGCGGCGGCGACGAGTTCGTGGTCATGCAGACCGGGGTGGGCGGGCCGGCCGACGCCATCGCGCTCGCCGAGCGCATTCTTGCGATCATGCGGGCGCCGTTCGATGTGGATGGCATCTCGCTGCCGAGCAGCGTGTCGGTCGGCATCGCCGTGTCGAGCCTGGGGATGACCGATGCCGATGCGCTCTACAACCAGGCGGATCGGGCGCTCTACGTCGCGAAGTCGAAGGCGCGCGGCTCCTATCGCCTGTTCCATCCGGACATGCAGCGGGCGGACGAGGCCGGGCGGCGGCTGCGCGCGGAGCTGTCCGGCGCGCTCACGCGGGGCGAGTTCGCGCTCGCCTTCCAGCCCATCGTGCAGCTGGCGAGCCAGCGCATCGTCGGCGTCGAGGCGCTGCTGCGCTGGCACCATCCCGAGCGCGGCCTGATTCTGCCGGCGGAGTTCATTCCGGTCGCGGAGGAAAGCGGCCAGATCGCCTCCCTCGGCGCGTGGGTTCTCGGCACCGCCTGCAAGGCCGCCCGCCACTGGCCGGAGGACGTGAAGATTTCCGTCAACGTCTCGCCGCGCCAGTTCGAGCTGGGCGATATCCGGCTGGTCGTCGGCGACGCGCTGGCCGCGGCCGGACTGCCCGCCTCGCGGCTCAAGCTCGAAGTGACCGAATCGGTCCTGCTGTCGCAGAACGCATCGAGCATTCACGTCCTGCAGGATCTCCGCGAGCAGGGCGTGATTCTCGTGCTCGACGATTTCGGAACGGGCTATTCGTCGCTGTCCTATCTCGACACGTTCAAGGTCGATATCGTCAAGGTCGACAAGTCCTTCATCTCGCGCATCCGCGCGCCGGGCGACCGGCAGCCGATCTTCGAGGCGATCATGGGCATGACGGCGGCGCTCAACCTGCCGGTGACGGCGGAAGGGGTCGAAACCAGGGTCCAGCTCGATTACGTGACGCGGCTCGGCTGCGAGTGGGCGCAGGGCTATTACTTCGCCCGCCCGGTGTCGGAATACGAATTGCGCCGGCGCCTGCAGGGATTCTCCCGCGCCTGAGCGGGATGCGTCGCCGCGCCGCGCCGCGCAAGCCATTGTCGATGTCCGGAAAGGCCCTGGTAGCGGCGGGCGGATTTGAACCACCGACCAAGGGATTATGATTCCCCTGCTCTACCGCTGAGCTACGCCGCCCCATGGGTGGCGCTCAGGTAGCGTCAGAGACGAGGCAAGTCAATCATGCCGGATTCATGGCCGCCCCGCCCGGTGATAGGGGTGCCCGGCGAGGATGCATTGCGCCCGGTAGAGCTGTTCGGCGAGCACCGCGCGGGCGAGGAGATGGGGCAGGGTCAGGTTGCCGAGCGACAGCACGGCGTCGGCGCGCTCGATGATCCGCCGCTCCAGCCCCTCGGCGCCGCCGATGACGAAGGCCAGCGGCCGGGAGGTTTCGCGCCATGACGCGAGCATGGCGGCGAAGGCCGCGCTGTCCGGCGCCTTGCCGCCGAGGTCGAGGGCGATGACCAGATCCTCGGCGGCGAGGCGGCGGAGAATGGCGTCCGCCTCGCGCCGCTTGATCTCGGCCGGGCTGCCGGTGCCGTCGGGCAGGGCGACGACCTCCGGCCGGGGCTGGAGCCGCGCGGCGTAGCGGGCGACGAGATCGGCCTCCGGCCCCTTGGAGTCGCGCCCGATCGCGATGATGCGCAACCGGGCGCCCGGAGCCGTCACACCGGCTCGTCCAGATCGGCACTCCACATCTTTTCGAGCGCGTAGAGCTCGCGCGCTTCCGGCTTGAAGAGATGGACGACGATGTCGCCGGCATCGACCAGCACCCAGTCCGACCCGCCGGCGCCCTCGACCTGCACGCGCTTGACGCCGATCGCGGCGAGCTTTTCGAGCAGGTGGGTCGCCATCGCGGCGATCTGCCGGTCGGCAAGGCCGGTGGCGACCACCATGCGGTCGGCGAAGCTGGCGCGGCTGGCGAGGTCGATCGTCACGATGTTCTCGGCCTTGTCGTCGGCGAGGCTCTCGGTGA
>NZ_AFPR01000193.1:0-16277 GCF_000219295.1 Acidiphilium sp. PM | reverse complement strand
GCGGTGCAGCCCGTGCTGCGCGCCTGGCTCGACCGTGCTCGCGCCGAGGG
Organism: Acidiphilium sp. PM; assembly: GCF_000219295.1. Classification (NCBI taxonomy): domain Bacteria; kingdom Pseudomonadati; phylum Pseudomonadota; class Alphaproteobacteria; order Acetobacterales; family Acidocellaceae; genus Acidiphilium; species Acidiphilium sp. PM. Next base: position 16,227 of record NZ_AFPR01000193.1, on the reverse strand, counting down.
GCTGCCCCGCGCCGCGCGGATCGATATCGACATCGATCCGATCTCATTCCTGTGAGCGCATGCGTTGCGCGGCCGGGGGGCGTATGCTACTGGCGCGCATCGCTTGAAAAAGCGCACGGGAAGGCATGTCCGCACTCTGGCCGACAGGGCGCGGCGGGCCGGTCCGGGGTTGAAACGCAAGAACTGAGATCGAAAGCAGGGTCATACTGGTGTCGTCCGCCGTTTCCGCATCGCCGCAAGCCGCCTCCCCGCAGCAGGACCGGACATCCGGCCTGTCGGCCCGCTATGCGCGGGCGCTTTATGAACTCGCCGACGAACGCAAGCAGCTCGATGAAGTGGTCTCCGAAATGGCGGCACTGGGCCGGCTGTTCGCGGAAGACCCGTCGCTGCGCCGCCTGATCGCCAGCCGCTCGATCGACGCGCGCGAGGCCGGGCGCGCCATGGAACAGGTGCTCGCCAGCCAGGGCGTGTCCGATCTCGTCCGCAATTTCATCGGCACCGCCATCGCCAACCGCCGCCTGGCCGACCTGCCGTCGCTGGTCGCGGGATTTGCCGTCTATGTCGCGGAGAAGCGCGGCGTGGTCGCGGCCGACATCGCCTCGGCGCATCCGCTCACCGACACCCAGCGCGCCCAACTCACCGCCCGCCTCGCCGAGGCCGGCTACGGGCGCGTCACCATCCGCGAAACGGTCGACCCGTCGCTGCTCGGCGGGCTGACCGTGCGGATCGGATCGAAGCTTTACGACACCAGTTTGAAATCGCGCCTGCAACGCCTGCGCCATGTGATGAAGGGAGCCGCCTGATATGGAGATCCGCCCCGCCGAAATCTCCGAGATTCTGAAGAAGCAGATCGCGAGCTTCGACACCGAGACGGACGTCGCCGAAACCGGCCAGGTCCTGTCGGTCGGTGACGGCATCGCACGCGTGTTCGGCCTCGCAAACGTGATGGCCGGCGAGATGGTCGAGTTTCCGAATGCCGGCGTTCAGGGCATGGCGCTGAACCTCGAGAACGACAATGTCGGCGTCGTCGTCTTCGGCGACGACAAGGCGATCCGCGAGGGCGACACCGTCACCCGCACCCGCCGCATCGTCGACGTGCCGGTCGGCAAGGGCCTGCTCGGCCGCGTGGTCGACGCGCTCGGCAACCCGATCGACGGCAAGGGCCCGATCGAGGCGACCGAGCGCCGCCTGGTCGAGACCAAGGCGCCCGGCATCATCCCGCGCAAGTCGGTGCACGAGCCGATGCAGACCGGCGTGAAGTCGATCGACGCGCTGATCCCGATCGGCCGCGGCCAGCGCGAGCTGGTCATCGGCGACCGTCAGACCGGCAAGACCGCGATCATCGTCGACACCTTCATCAACCAGAAGCCGCTGAACGCGCAGGACGACGAGAGCAAGAAGCTCTACTGCATCTACGTCGCGGTCGGGCAGAAGCGCTCCACCGTCGCCCAGCTCGTGCGCACGCTCGAGGAAAACGGCGCGATGGAATACTCCATCGTCATCGCCGCCACCGCCTCCGAGCCGGCGCCGATGCAGTTCCTCGCCCCCTACACGGGCTGCGCGATGGGCGAGTATTTCCGCGACAACGGGATGCACGCGCTGATCGTCTATGACGATCTCTCGAAGCAGGCCGTCGCCTATCGCCAGATGTCGCTGCTGCTGCGCCGCCCGCCGGGACGCGAGGCCTATCCGGGCGACGTGTTCTACCTGCACTCGCGCCTGCTCGAGCGCGCCGCGAAGATGTCCGACGAGTTCGGCGCCGGCTCGCTGACCGCGCTGCCGGTCATCGAGACCCAGGCGGGCGACATCTCGGCCTATATCCCGACCAACGTGATCTCGATCACCGACGGGCAGATCTTCCTCGAGACCGAACTGTTCTTCAAGGGCATCCGCCCGGCGGTGAACGTCGGCAACTCGGTCTCGCGCGTCGGCTCGGCCGCGCAGATCAAGGCGATGAAGCAGGTCGCCGGCAAGATCAAGCTCGACCTCGCGCAGTATCGCGAGATGGCGGCCTTCGCGCAGTTCGCCTCGGATCTCGATGCCTCGACCCAGAAGCTGCTCGCCCGCGGCGCGCGCCTGACCGAGCTGCTCAAGCAGCCGCAGTTCAAGCCGCTGCCGGTGGAGGAGCAGGTGGTGTCGATCTTCGTCGGCACCCGCGGCTATCTCGACGAGGTGCCGGTCAACCGCATCGGCGATTTCGAGGCCCAGCTGATCTCCGAGATGAAGGCGCGTTCGCCGGAAATCCTCGACTCGATCCGCAACGACCGCGAAATCAAGAAGGAGACCGAGACGAAGCTCGTCGACTTCGTCAAGTCCTTCGCCTCCAGCTTCGCGTAAGCGGCGGTCGGCACAGATGGCCAGCCTGAAAGCCCTCCGGAACCGGATCGCCAGCGTCAAGTCGACGCAGAAGATCACCAAGGCGATGAAAATGGTCGCCGCCGCCAAGCTGCGCCGCGCCCAGGCGCAGGCCGAGGCGGCGCGCCCCTACGCCACGCGGATGGCGGCGATGATGGGCGCCCTCGCCGAGGGGGCTGCGGAAAACCCGAACGCGCCGGCGCTGCTCGTCGGCAACGGGGCGGACCGCACGCATCTCATCGTCGTCGTGAGCGCCGATCGCGGCCTCGCCGGACCGTTCAACGCCTCGATCAACCGCGCCGCCCGGGCGCGGGCGCGCAAGCTGGAGGCCGAGGGCAAGCAGGTCCGGCTGTTCACGGTCGGCCGCAAGGGGCGCGACTTCTTCCGCCGCGACATGCGCGAGAAGATCATCGGCGAGGCGAATTTCGTCGGCAAGAAGACGATCGAGTTCGCCGACGCGGAAGCGATCGCCAACCAGATCATCGCCGCGTTCAACGACGGCAAGTTCGACGTCTGCACGCTGATGTTCAACCGCTTCGTCTCGGTGATGTCGCAGGTGCCGAGCGAAACGCCGCTGATCCCGGCGAGCGCCGGCCAGGCCGCGAACGACAATGCCGGTTCGGACCAGCCCGCCGGCGACTACGAGATCGAGCCGGATGACGGCACGCTGCTCGACCGTCTGCTGCCGCGCAACCTCGCGGTGCAGATTTACAGCGCGCTGCTCGAATCCGCCGCCGGCGAACAGGGCGCGCGCATGACCGCGATGGACAACGCGACGCGCAATGCGGGCGAGATGATCAACCGTCTCACGCTGAACTACAACCGCACCCGTCAGGCGAACATCACCAAGGAACTGATCGAGATCATTTCCGGCGCGGAAGCGCTCTGAGGCTTAGGGAATTACGCATATGGCAAAGAACGTTACCGGCCGCATCACGCAGATCATGGGCCCCGTGGTCGACGTGCAGTTCGAGGGCGAGCTGCCCTACATCCTCAACGCGCTGGAAACCAGGGTGGGCGACCGCCGGCTGGTGCTTGAAGTCGCGCAGGAAATCGGCGAGCGCACCGTCCGCTGCATCGCGATGGACAGCACCGACGGTCTCGCCCGCGGCGACGAGGTGCGCGACACCGGCGAGGCGATCGCCGTTCCCGTCGGCCCGGAGACCCTTGGCCGCATCCTCAACGTGATCGGCGAGCCGATCGACGAGCGCGGGCCGATCCCGACCACCCGCACCGCGCCGATCCACCGCCAGGCGCCGAGCTTCGACGAGCAGGCCACCTCGGCCGAGATCCTCGTCACCGGCATCAAGGTCGTCGACCTGCTCGCCCCCTACCTGAAGGGCGGCAAGATCGGCCTGTTCGGCGGCGCCGGCGTGGGCAAGACCGTGCTCATCCAGGAACTGATCAACAACATCGCCAAGGGCCACGGCGGCGTCTCGGTCTTCGCCGGGGTCGGCGAGCGCACCCGCGAGGGCAACGACCTCTACCACGAGATGATCGACGCCGGCGTCATCAAGCTCGGCGAGGGCACCACCGAAGGCTCCAAGGTGGCGCTGGTCTATGGCCAGATGAACGAGCCGCCGGGTGCGCGCATGCGCGTCGGCCTCTCCGGCCTGACCATGGCGGAATATTTCCGCGACGAGGAAGGCCAGGACGTGCTGTTCTTCGTCGACAACATCTTCCGCTTCACCCAGGCGGGCGCCGAGGTCTCGGCGCTGCTCGGCCGCATCCCCTCCGCGGTGGGCTACCAGCCGACGCTCGCGACCGACATGGGCGCGCTGCAGGAGCGCATCACCTCGACCAAGAAGGGCTCGATCACCTCGGTCCAGGCCATCTACGTCCCGGCCGACGACCTGACCGACCCGGCGCCGGCCACCTCCTTCTCGCATCTCGACGCGACGACGACGCTGAACCGCGCCATCGCGGAAAAGGGCATCTATCCGGCGGTCGACCCGCTGGACAGCACCTCCCGCGCGCTCGACCCGCGCATCGTCGGCGAGGAGCACTACAACGTCGCCCGCGAGGTGCAGCGCATCCTGCAGAGCTACAAGTCGCTGCAGGACATCATCGCGATCCTGGGCATGGACGAGCTGTCGGAAGACGACAAGCTCACCGTCGCCCGCGCCCGCAAGATCGAGCGCTTCCTCTCGCAGCCCTTCCACGTCGCCGAGGTGTTCACCGGCTCGCCGGGCATCTTCGTGCCGGTGGAAGACACGGTGCGCAGCTTCAAGGCGATCTGCGCCGGCGAATACGACCATCTGCCGGAAGCCGCCTTCTACATGGTCGGCACCATCGAGGACGCGGTGAAGAAGGCCGAGTCCCTGAACGCGACGGCCTGATCCCATGACCGTCGCGCTCGAAATCATCAGCCCGGAGCGGCTCCTGCTCGCCCGGCCGGTCAGCATGGTGGTGATCCCCGGCACCGAGGGCGACCTCGGTGTCCTGCCGGGCCATTCGAAGATGATCACCTCGCTGCGCGGCGGCCTGATCGACCTTTACGAGGACGAGAAGCTGGTCGACCGTTTCTTCGTCTCCGGCGGCTTCGCCCAGATCACCGAAGAGCGCTGCACCGTGCTCGCCGATGCGATCACCAAGCTCGCCGAAATCGATCCGCTCAAGGCGGCCGACGAACTCGCCGCCGCCGAAGCGGCCTGGCGCGAAACCGATGACGCGGACGAGATCGCCTGGCGCGATGCGTCCGACCGTCTGATCACCGCGCAGGCGCGGGTCGACGCCCTCGCCACGCACGGAAACTGAGTCCGCACCGCTCCTCGGTTCCAACCCCTGCGGCAATCCGGTATCATCCGGTGTCGATTGCCGCAGGAGTTCCGAGATGTCCGCCACGTCCCCCCTTTCGCACGATCGCCCCAACCGCTCCTGGCTTGAACGCCTCTGGTCGTCGATCGCCGAGCACGGGCGCGTCTTCGTCAATCTGCCGAATGACGATCTTCCCTCGCGCGAGCGGGCGGAGCTTCTGGCCGATGCCCTGCTGGGCGGGCGTGGCGAAGCCTCCGGCGCGGCCCTCGCTGCTGCCCTGCTCGGCACGCTGCGCGGCCTCGCGCCGCATGAGCGGATCACGTTCTGCGAATTCCTCGCCACCGGCTTCGAGCCGGACGCGGACCGCCTCCAGGACGCCGCCCGCGCCTATCTGGGATCGCCCGACGCGGCCACCGCCGCCGCCCTCGCCACAGCCGCCGAGCCGCCCCGCCAGGAACTCCTGCGCCGGATGAACATGGCGCCCGGCGGCACCGGCGCGCTGATCGACATGCGCCGGGAGGTGCTGGCCGAACTGCCGAAACGCCCGAGCCTTGCTCCGCTCGATTCCGACCTTCGGCACCTCTTCGCATCCTGGTTCAACCGCGGCTTCCTGGAGCTCCGCCGGATCGACTGGCGCACCCCGGCCTTCATTCTCGAAAAGCTCATCGCCTACGAGGCGGTGCACGAAATCCAGGGCTGGGACGACCTGCGCCGCCGCCTCGCCCCCGATCGCCGCTGCTTCGCCTTCTTCCATCCCGCCCTGCCGGACGAGCCGCTGATCTTCGTCGAGGTCGCGCTGGTCAAGGGGCTGGCCGAGGCGATCGGCCCGCTGCTGGCCCCGGCCGCCGACGATGATGCCGCCGAGCATGCCCAGCAGGATGCCGCAGCACGGGCAAATACGGCGATCTTCTATTCGATATCGAACTGCCAGGAGGGCCTGCGCGGCATCTCCTTCGGCAATTTCCTGATCAAGCAGGTCGTTGCCGAACTCCAGTCCGAACTGGCAAACCTGCGGAAATTCTCGACCCTGTCCCCCGTTCCCGGCCTGCGCCGCGCCATCCGCGCGGTGCTGGACTCGCCCTCCGCCCCGCTGCTTGCCGCCGAGGAGCGCGAGGCGATCGGCCGTGCGCTCGGCACTGCCCCGGCGGCCGATACCTCCGCCGAAGGCGACGCCAATCTGCTCAAATCGATTCTCGAGGACCGCCCATGGTGGACCGAAGCGCCGCTCGCCGCGGCGTTGCGCGGCCCCCTGCTGCGCCTCGCCGCGCTCTATCTGACCGGCGCCTGGCGCGCGAACGGCGTTCCGGCCGCCGCCCGGCCCGACCCGGTGGCCCGCTTCCATCTCGGCAATGGCGCGCGTCTCGAACGGATCAACTGGCTCGGCAACACGAGTCCGCGTGGCATCGCCGAGTCGTTCGGCGTGATGGTGAACTATCTCTACGATCCCGATGCGATCGAGGCGCGGCACGAAGCCTATCTGCGCGACGGAACGGTGGCGCGGGCCGCCGCGGTCGACCAGCTGATGGCGCCGCCGGGCCAGTCCTGGCTGGCCCGGCGCACGCGCGGGCTCATCACCACCGAAAGCTGATTTGGCGAATCGTTCCCATGCGTCCATAAAAAAATAACTGGACAGAAAGCTCTGCCGGAATCTCCGATTCCGGCACGCGGGAGGAACGGAATGAACGATTTCGGCACGGCCGCGCCTGGTGGCGCGCGCGCGAGAACCAGCCTCAACCGGCAGCAGATCGCCGGGTTCTGGGGCGCCTGGTTCGGTTGGATGCTCGACGGGATGGACAGCGTGATCTACGCGCTGGTTCTGGCCCCGGCGCTCACCGAGCTGCTGCCCCACTCCGGCATCAAGCCCACCCCGGCGAATATCGGCGAGATCGGCTCCATCCTGTTCGCCGTCTTTCTGGTCGGCTGGGGCTTTTCGTTCCTCTGGGGCCCGATCGCCGACCGGTTCGGCCGCCGCAACGCGCTCGCCGCCACCATCATGCTCTACGCGGTTTTCACCGGGGCCGCGGCATTGTCGCAAAACATCTGGGAGCTCGGCCTGTTCCGCCTGATCGCCGGCATCGGCATCGGCGGCGAATGGGCGATGGCCGGCACCTATGTCGCCGAGGCGTGGCCGGAGGACCGGCGCAAGATGGGCGCCGGACTGCTGCAGACAGGCTATTATTTCGGCTTCTTCGCCGCCGCCGCGCTCAATTTCACCGTGGGCGCAAGCCTTGGCTGGCGGGCGATGTTCCTCTGCGGCATGGTCCCCGTCATCATCTCGATCCTGATCCTGCTCGGCGTGAAGGAGACGGGGAAATGGGAACGCCACCACGCCGGCCGCGACACCCATCCCCTCGTCGCCATCTTCGCGCCCGCCTACCGGCGCCAGACCATCGTGATGTCGGTGCTGCTCACGGTCGCCATCATCGGGCTCTGGGCCGGCGCGGTCTATGAACCGAGCGCGATCATCATCCTCGCGAAGGCCGCCGGCATGCCGATCAAGGCGGCGATCCACATGGCCTCCTTCGGCACCGGCATCCTTTCCATCGGCACCATCCTCGGCTGCATCGCCCTGCCGATCATGGCCGAGCGCTGGGGACGGCGGCCGACGCTCTCGATCTATTTCGCGGTGATGTTCATCACCATCATCCTCGCCTTCGGCTGGGCGTTCTACCTGCCCGCCGGCCATGCCCTGCCGGCCTTCCTGACCGTCCTGTTCTTCCTCGGTTTCGGCGGCGGCAACTTCGCGATGTTCAGTCTCTGGCTGCCGGAACTCTATCCGACCGAAATCCGCGCCACCGCCTTCGCCTTCTGCACCTCGATCGGCCGCTTCGCCGGCGCCGTGGTCAACTTCATCCTCGCGGGGGCGGTGAAGGGCATGGGAACGCTGGGCACGCCGGTCGCGATCACCGCCGTCGCCTTCGCGATCGGGCTGCTGATCGTCCCCTTCGGCCGCGAAACGCGCGGCCAGACCCTGCCCGACTGAACGGCTCCGCAGGGCGCGGGAGACCGGCGCAAGCCGCATCCCGGCCCTGCCCTATCCGCAGGATACTAGGCGCGGCGAAGCAAAATCGCATATACGGGGGCAATGTTCGATACGATTTCCTTCGATTTCGATGCCCTCGACCAGGCGATCAGCCGCGCCCACGCGCGGCTTTCGGCGGAACAGCGCGCGGACGGCCATTACGTCTACGAACTCGAGGCCGACGCGACGATCCCCGCCGAATACGTCCTGCTCGAACATTTCCTCGACCGGATCGACCCCGAGCTTGAAGCGCGCATCGGCGTGTTCCTGCGCGGCATCCAGGGCAATTCGCCGCAGAATCCCGGCGGCTGGCCGCTCTTCCATGACGGGGCGATGGACATTTCGGCCAGCGTGAAGGCCTATTTCGCGCTGAAGGCGATCGGCGACGACCCGGACGCCCCGCACATGCGCCGCGCCCGCGAAGCCATACTCGCCCGCGGCGGGGCGGCGCGCACCAATGTGTTCACCCGCATCCAGCTCGCGCTGTTCGGCGCCGTCCCCTGGCGGGCCTGCCCGGTCATGCCGGTCGAGATCATGCTGCTGCCGGACTGGTTCCCGATCACCATCTGGAAGATCAGCTACTGGTCGCGCACCGTCATAGCACCTCTGCTGGTGCTGCTGACCGAGCGCCCCATCGCGCGCAACCCGCGCAACGTGCGGATCGACGAGCTGTTCGTCACCCCGCCCGATCAGGTGACCGACTATATCCGCGGCCCCTACCGCTCGAACTGGGGCTACCTGTTCAAGGCGATCGATTCGGCGCTGCGCCCGCTCGAGCGGCATTTCCCCGCCCGCAGCCGCAAGCGCGCGATCCAGGCGGCGATCGACTTCATCACCCCGCGCCTGAACGGCGAGGACGGGCTGGGCGCCATCTACCCGGCCATGGCCAACACGGTGATGATGTATCACACGCTCGGCTACAGCCCCGACCACCCGGATTACGCGACGGCCTGGGCCTCGGTCCGCAAGCTGGTGACCGATGCCTCCTACCGTTTCGAGGGGGCGAGCTATGTGCAGCCCTGCCTCTCCCCGGTCTGGGACACCTCGCTGGCCGCCCACGCCCTCGCCGAGGCCGGCAGCCCCGGCGATGCCCAACTCGCCGCCGCCTGCGACTGGCTGATCCCCCGCCAGATCCTCGACGTGAAGGGCGACTGGGCCTATCGCAAGCCCGACGCCCCGCCCGGCGGCTGGGCCTTCCAGTACAACAACGCGCACTACCCCGACGTGGACGATACCGCCGTGGTCGGCATGATCCTCGACCGCAACGGCGATCCCGCCCATCGCGAGGCGGTGGAACGCGCCCGGCAATGGATCCTCGGCATGCAGAGCCGCTCCGGCGGCTGGGGCGCCTTCGATTCGGACAACGAGTTCCACTATCTCAACCACATCCCCTTCGCCGATCACGGCGCCCTGCTCGACCCGCCGACGGCGGACGTCACCGCCCGCTGCATCTCCTTCCTCGCCCAGCTCGGCCACGCGGAAGATCGCCCGGCGATCGAGCGCGGCGTCGCCTATCTGCGCCGCGAGCAGGAACAGGACGGCTCCTGGTTCGGCCGCTGGGGCACGAACTACATCTACGGCACCTGGTCTTCGCTCTGCGCGCTGAACGCCGCCGGCGTGGCGCAGGACGACCCGATGATGGTCCGCGCCGTCGAATGGCTGCTCGCCCGCCAGCGGCCGGATGGCGGCTGGGGCGAGGATTGCGAGACCTACGCCCACGCGAAGCCCGGCGAGTATCACGAAAGCCTGCCCTCGCAGACCGCCTGGGCGCTGCTCGGTCTGATGGCCGCCGGCCAGGCCGAGCACGAGGCCGTCGCCCGCGGCATCGCCTGGCTGCAATCGGTGCAGGAGGACGACGGCTCGTGGACCGAACAGCCCTATAACGCGGTCGGTTTCCCGCGGGTGTTCTACCTGCGCTACCACGGCTATCCACGGTTCTTCCCGCTGCTGGCGATGGCGCGCTACCGCAACCTCGCCCGCGGCAACAGCCGGCAGGTGCAGTTCGGATTCTGACCTGCCCACCGGGCGCTTGCCCGACGCGCCCGCGCCGTGGCAGGAACGGTTCGCCACGCGGATGTGGCGGAATGGTAGACGTAGCAGACTTAAAATCTGTTGCCCGTCAGGGCGTGCGGGTTCAAGTCCCGCCATCCGCATTCAGCCCGTCTCCCGAAGCGGCGGCAGAGCCCGCCGCTTCGGGCCGGTTCACTCGGCCTGGGCCGACGCCTCGCTGCGGGTCGCCCCCACGCGGGAGGCGAGCGATGCGGCCATGAACGCGTCGAGATCGCCGTTCAGCACCGCGTCCGGATTGCCGCTTTCAAAGTTGGTCCGCAGATCCTTCACGAGCTGGTAGGGTGCGAGCACGTAGGAGCGGATCTGGTGCCCCCAGCCGATGTCGCGCTTCGCGCTTTCCGAGGCCGCGGCGGCCTCCTCGCGCTTCTGCAGCTCCATCTCGTAGAGGCGGGATTTCAGCATCTCCATCGCGGTGGCGCGGTTGCGGTGCTGGCTGCGGTCGTTCTGGCAGGCGACGATGATGCCGGAGGGGACGTGGGTGATGCGGATCGCGCTCTCGGTCTTGTTGACGTGCTGGCCGCCGGCGCCGGAGGCGCGGAACGTGTCAACCTTCAGGTCGGCCGGGTTGATCTCGACCTCGATCGAATCGTCGACCACCGGATAGACCCAGACGCTGGCGAAACTGGTCTGCCGCCGCGCATTGGCGTCGAAGGGTGAGATCCGCACCAGCCGATGCACCCCGGCCTCGGTCTTCAGCCAGCCATAGGCGTTCATGCCGGAGACCTGGATGGTGGCGGACTTGATGCCCGCCTGCTCGCCCTCGGATTCCTCGAGCATCGTCACCTTGTAGCCGTGCTGCTCGGCCCAGCGGGTGTACATGCGCAGCAGCATCTCGGCCCAGTCCTGCGCCTCGGTGCCGCCGGCGCCGGCATTCACCTCGAGATAGCAGTCATTGCCGTCGGCCTCGCCGGCGAGCAGGCTCTCGATCTCGCGGCGCTTGGCCTCCTCGGAGATGCGGCGCAGCGCCGCCTCGGCCTCGGCGAGCACCGACTGGTCGCCCTCCGCCTCGGCGAGTTCGGCGAGGGTGAGCGCATCCTCGGTCTCGCGCTCGATCGTGTGCACCGCCTCGGTCTGGGTCGCGAGGCGGTTGCGCTCGCGCAGCATCGCCTGGGCGGCGTCGGCATTGTCCCACAGCGCCGGGTCCTCGGCGCGGGCGTTCAGTTCCTCGAGTTTGCGAAGGGCGGCATCCCAGTCAAAGATGCCTCCTCAGCAGGGCCACGCTTTGCGTGATCTGCTCGGCGAGCGATTGGGTTTCGGCAGACATTCTCTCTTCTCTTCAGATTCTGTCGGGATGATTTCCAAACCCGGTCAATACAGCCCGCCCAGCGATTTGTCGACATTGCCGGACGGCGCCGGCGCCCCGCCCGAAGGGGTCTGGCCATCCGGCGCCGGGCTGAAATCGTGCGACCCGGTCGACGGCGTCGTGTTCGCGAAGGCGCCGCCGAGATTCAGCGGATCGTCGGCGACGAGCCCGGGGTTGGACTGCGCGCCCGGCGTCTGGCCCGGCTTGAATGCCTCTTCCACCGTCTCGTCGCGGAACGTCACCTTGTGCAGCGTGATGCCCGGCGGCGGCTTGAACGGAATCACCGGCTGGTTCTTGAGCGCGACCTTCATGTACTGGTTCCAGGCCGGGCCGCAGACATTGCCGCCAGTCTGGTTGACGCCGAGATCCCTCGGCTTGTCGAAGCCGATCCAGCATCCCGTCACCATCTGTGGCACGAAGCCGATGAACCAGGCGTCGTTGAAATTGTTGGTCGTGCCGGTCTTGCCGGCGATCGGCCGCTTCAGCCCCTTCACCGCCGGCACGCCGGTGCCGTATTCGGCCACGTTCCGCATCATCATGATGACCTGATAGACGCTGTCCGGATTGGCGAGCCGCGCGCCCGGCCGGTTCAGGATCGGCGGTTGCTGCGCCGAACCGTCCATGCAGTTGGCGCAGGACTGGTCCGGCGCCTGGTACAGGATGTGCCCGTCCGGCGCGGTCACGCTGTCGATGAGCGAGGGCTGCACCTTGCGCCCGTATTCGTCGAGCGCGGCATAGCCGCGGACCATGCGCCACAGCGTGGTGTCGAGCGCGCCGATCGCCGCCGGATAGATCAGCGGCGCGTGCTTCACCACGCCGAATTTCTTGAAATTGGCGATCACGTTGGGCAGCCCGACCCGCCGCACCAGATGCAGCGTGGCCAGGTTGAGCGACTCCTGGATCGCGTAGAACACCGGCACCGGGCCCTGGAAGGAATTCTCGTAATTGCCCGGCCGGTAGATCTGCCCGTCCGACAGGCGCTGGATGAACGGCGCGTCGAGAATCGTCGCATCCGGCTGAACGCCCGCCTGCATCGCGGTCAGATAGTCGAACGGCTTGACGCTGGAGCCGGGCTGCCGATGCGCCTGGATCGCGCGGTTATAGGGGCTGAGCCGGTTGCTCCAGCCGCCGACCATGGCAAGCACCCGCCCGGTCTGCGGGTCGAGGCTGAGCATCGCCCCCTCGACCTTCGGCACCTGCTCGAGCGAGACCGTCCCGCCCTTGTCCGGCTTGGGCTCGATCATGATCACATCGCCCGGCTTGAGCATCTGCGCCATGTTGCGCAGCAGCGGCCCGGGACGGCCGTGGATCATCGGCCGCCCCCACTGGATCGCCGCCAGGGTGAGCGTGCCGGTATGCGCCTCCGACGGCGAGTCGCCGTCGAGCCAGCCGATTCGCGCGCGCTGCGCGGTCTCGCTGATCACCACGCCGAGACGCCAGGAGGCGATGAGCCCCTTCGGCGTGTCCTGCCGCGCCAGCGCCCGCGCCCAGCCGGCGGCCAGTTCCCCGGCGCCGATATGCCCGACCGGGCCGTGATAGACGCCGAATTCGTGGTCGTACGACACGAGCCGGTCGCGCATCGCCCGCGTCGCCGCCGCCTGCAGCTTCGGATCGAGGCTGGTGCGGACGATGAGCCCGCCCTCCATCGCCGTCTTGCGGCCGAACATGCGGACCAGCTGCGTCTCCACCGCGCCGACGAAATAGCCCGCGCCGGGAATCGACGCCGGCCCGGCAGCCGCCTTTGGCACCAGCGGCGCGGCGAGTGCCTCGCGCGCCTGCGCCGCGGTGATGAACCCGTCCGCCTGCATCTGCCCGATCACCCAGTCCCGCCGGTCGCGGGCGCGCTTGGGGTGAAGGAAGGGGTTGTAATTGGTCGGCGCCTTCGGCAGGCCGCCGAGCATCGCCGCCTCGGCAACGGTCAGCTGCGACAGCGGCTTGTCGAAATAGGCCTGCGCCGCCGCGGCCACGCCCCAGCTGTCCTGGCCGAGGAAGATCTCGTTCAGATACAGGGTCAGGATCTGCTTCTTCGACATCGCCCGGTTGACCCGGACGGCGAGGATCGCCTCCTTGATCTTGCGGGTGAAGTCGATCCGGTTGTCGAGCAGCATGTTCTTGACCACCTGCATCGTGATGGTCGAGGCGCCGAGCGGGCGCTCATGGCTGCCGATCCGGGTCAGGTCGACCACGCCGGCGCGGACGATGGCCAGCGGGTCGATTCCCGGCTCGGTCCAGAAATTCTTGTCCTCGGCCGCGATGAACGCATCGGCGACCAGCGGCGGAATCCGGTCGTAGGGCACATAGATCCGGTGCTGCGTGCCCAGCGCGCCGATCAGGCGGAAATTCTCGGCGTAGATCCGGGTTTCGAGCGGCGGCTCGTAATGGCGCAGCCGGTCCACGCCGGGCAGGCCGCTGCTGAAATAGAAGAACAGCCCGCCGCCCACGAGAACGCCGCCCACCATCCCGACCAGCGCCAGGCGATAGAGGCCACGCACGAACATCCCGCCCGCAACGCCGGCAAGGCCGGGGCGCTTCCTGGGGGCAGGCTTGCCGCCACGCTTGGGAGGAGTGGGGCCGGCACGGCGCCGCGAATCGGATTTGGCCAGCCGCTCGCCGGCTTTCAGAGGTCGAGACATGGCGGCTCCATAGCACCCAATCTGCAAGATCGCGAATAATCGGGGCGGGATGCTGTGGTTAAATCTCGTCAACGCAATGGTGGCCCTGCGTCACTTTCCGTCGCCGCGCACGGCAGAAACGCGCCGCCGGAGCCTTGCCTATCCCGCCTCCCTTGGCTATAGGCCGCGTCATCGGAGTGTAGCTCAGCCTGGTAGAGCACTGTGTTCGGGACGCAGGGGCCGGAGGTTCGAATCCTCTCACTCCGACCATCCGGTCAAAATGCCGTGCGGTCCCGGTGGCCCTACCACCAATGAGCGAGATCGGGATACTTAAGCCCGTCTTGCTGACGCCGCAGGCGGATGGGATCGTCCCGCGACACCATCCGGGACCCTCGCGATGTCGATCAGGACCTTCACCCCCCTGCGTCAGACGATCCGCGCCTATTCGGCGCTGCTGAACATCAGCGACAAGATTTCATCCATCGAGGCCGCGATGGGCGTGCCCAAAGCGGCCCCCCGGCCCCGGTCGAAATTCGATATCCACGACCGCCAGGGCCTCACGCTCCTGCTCGACCGCGGCTCGATCGTCGACCGCGCCCTGATCGACAGCGATGCATGGGAGCGCGAGCAGCTCGACTATCTCTTCCACCTCGCCCGCCGCGCCGGCCGCATCGGTTCCATGACATTCGTCGATGTGGGTGCCTATTTCGGCCTCTATTCGCTCCTCGCCCTGCGCACCGGCCTGTTCGACCGGATCCACGCCTTCGAGGCCGACCGCGACAACTTCGCCCAGCTGCAGGCCAACCTGCTGCTGAACGACGCAACGCACGCGATCACCGCCGCCAACATGGCCGTGACCGATACAACCGGCACCATCCGCTTCCGCGACAGCCGGACGCATCCGGACGGCAACCGCGCCGGCGTCGGCATCCTCGATGACGGCGCCGACTCCTACCCGGTGCCCGCGACCACCATCGATGCCGCGCTCCAGGCAACCGGCGCGGTCATCGTGATGAAGATCGATGTCGAAGGCCACGAGGCGCGCGTCCTCAAAGGCATGGAGCGGACGTTGCGCAACAACAGGGTCATCATGCAGGTCGAGATCTACGAGGCCCAGAACGACGTCTCGCTGGCCGAAATCGCCCGCCTCGGCCTGCGCCGGCTCAACACCATCTACCCCGACCACTACTTCACCAACATGACCGATGCCGAACTCGATCTCTCGGTGCCGGCGCGGCCGGACCAGACGGCGATGGCCATCTGACGCCGCTCCCGCGCATTCCCCGGCGCGACGCATTGACCCCGCGCGCCGGCTCTCTAACCTGCGGCATCCAGCCGAACCGGAGACGCCGCTTGCCCGCCTTCCGCCCCTGCACCCCACCCGCCCCGCGCGCCGGATCGCCCGCATGAGCGCCGGCGGTCTCGCCCTGCTCTTCGTCCCGGCGGACCGGCCGGAACGCTTCGCCAGGGCCGCCGCCTCCGGCGCCGATTCGATCATCATCGACCTCGAGGACGCGGTCGCCCCCGCGGCGAAGTCCGCCGCCCGCGCCGCCCTCGCCGCCCCGGGCGCGCTGCCCGGCGGGATCGAGATTTTCCTTGCGGGTGAACGCCGCCGGCACGCCCTGGCACGCGGAGGATCTCGCCTGCGCCGCGCGCCTGCCCCTTGCCGGGATCGTGCTGCCCAAGGCGGAAGCGCCGGAGCGGATCGCCGCGGTTTCGCAAGCCGCCGGCGGCCCTCCGGTCATCGCCCTGATCGAGACCGCGCGCGGCCTCGCCGAGGCGCGCCGCCTCGCCGCCGCCGGGGTTGCGCGGCTTGCGTTCGGCTCGATCGATTTCTGCGCCGATCTCGGCGCCGCGCACACGCGCGAGGCCCTGCTCCACGCCCGCGCGGAACTCGTGCTCGCCGCCCGCCTCGCCGCCCTGCCGCCGCCGATCGACGGCGTCACCACCGCGATCGACGATGAAGCCGCGATCGAGGACGACGCCCGCCACGCCGCCAGCCTCGGCTTCGGCGGCAAGCTCTGCATCCACCCGCGCCAGATCGCGCCGGCCCGGCAGGGCTTCCGCCCGTCGGCGGCGGAACTCGCCTGGGCGCAGCGGATTCTCGC
>NZ_AFPR01000194.1:0-25100 GCF_000219295.1 Acidiphilium sp. PM | reverse complement strand
GAGAATGCCCGGCTCGAACTCGGCTATACCGAGATCCGGGCCCCGGTCTCCGGCTGGGTGGCCAAGAAGACCGTCCGCACCGGCAATGTCGTCGGCGCGGGCACCGCGATGATGGCCGTCGTCGGCGACCATGTCTGGGTCACCGCGAACTACAAGGAAACCGAGCTGGGCGCCATCCGCCCGGGCCAGAGCGTGAATGTCTATGTCGATGCCGTGCCGGGCGTCGCCTTCCACGCGCGGGTCGCCAGCATCCAGCACGGCACCGGCAGCATCTTCTCCCTGCTGCCGGCCGAGAATGCCACCGGCAACTACGTGAAGGTGGTCCAGCGCGTGCCGGTCCGCATCGAGTTCGATGACAGCCGGATCTCCCGCTACCTGCTGGCCCCGGGCATGTCGGTCGAGCCCTATATCCGCATCCGCGGCAAATGAGCCTGCTCTACGCCTCCCGGCCGAACACGCCGCGTTCGGCGGCGGGGCTCTACAACCCCTGGCTGATCGTGGCGATGGTGGCGCTCGCCCCGTTCATGGAGGTGCTCGACACCACCATCGCCAATGTCGCGCTCACCCATATCGCCGGCTCGCTGGCGGTCAGCCCCGACGAAAGCACCTGGGTGCTGACCTCCTACCTCGTCTCGAACAGCATCATACTGCCGATCACCGGCTGGCTGCAGGACGTCGTCGGCCGCAAGCGGCTGTTCCTGATCTGCGTGGCGCTGTTCACCGCGAGTTCCGTATTCTGCGCGGTCTCCACCTCGCTGACCATGCTGATCGTCGCCCGTGTGCTTCAGGGGCTTGGCGGCGGCGGCCTGCAGCCCATCACCCAGTCGATGTATGCCGACAGTTTCCCCGCCGAGAAGCGCGCCCAGGTCTTCGCCGTGTTCGGCCTCGTCATCATCGTCGCCCCGGCCACCGGCCCGATCCTCGGCGGCTGGCTGACCGACCATCTCTCGTGGCACTGGGTGTTCCTGATCAACCTGCCGATCGGGCTGATCGCCTTCACCCTGATCGCGATATTCGTCGACGAGCCGGAACTTCTGGTCCGCGAGCGCGCGGCGCGCCTCGCCGGCGGCCTGCGCTTCGACTGGCTCGGCCTGCTGCTGGTCGCCGTCGGCTTCGGCGCGCTGCAGATCTTCCTCGACAAGTTCTCGATCGATGACGGGTTCGGCAGCTTCTTCATTCGCAGCCTGTTCGTGGTCTGGGCGGTCGCGCTCTCCACCCTGGTCGTCTGGGAATGGGGCCACCCCGAGCCGGTGGTGAACGTGCGCCTCTTCGCCCATCGCAATTTCGCGATTTCCTGCCTCGTGATGTTCGTGATCGGCTTCATCCTGCTCAGCACCACCCAGCTCCTGCCCCAGCTGACCCAGACGCTGATGGGCTACTCCTCCGAAACCGCGGGTTTCGCGCTGGCGCTGGGCGGCCTCGCCACGATCGGGCTGATGCCGCTGGCCGGCGTCGTCACCGGCCGGATCATCCCCGCCCGGGTGCTTCTGGTCGGCGGCCTGGTCGAAACCGGCATCGCGCTGATCTTCCAGTCCCACCTCGCGCCGAATGCCTCGTTCTATACGATCTCGATCGATCGCGTCCTGCAGGTGATCGCGCTGCCCTTTCTGTTCATCCCGATCTCGGCGCTCTCCTATGTCGGCCTGCCGCCGGCCCGCAACGGCGACGCCTCGGCGATCATCAACCAGGTCCGCAACATCGGCGGCAGCATCGGCATCTCCTTCGTCACCACGCTGCTGGCCTGGCGCACCCAGTTCCACCATGCCAGGCTGGCAGAGTCCGTCACACCGTATGCCAGCCTGCACGGTCAGACCCTTTCGCAGATCGGCGCGGCGGTGCAACATCAGGCAGCATTCATGAGCTATCTTGACCTGTTCCACATTCTGGGCCTGATGGCCCTGCTGGTCTGGCCGGTCGTGCTGCTGCTGAGCACCCCGTCGAGTCCCGCTGCCGAAGGAGTCGTCTATGAGATCTGAGGTTTTTGCTCCCCGCCTGCGCCGGCGCGCCCTCATGGGCACGGCGATGCTCGCCGCCATGGCGCTCGGCGGCTGCGAACTCGGGCCGAATTTCCATGCGCCCCGGACCAGGACGGCCGCTTCCTTTCTCGCCAATCGTCCGGCGCTGACCTCGCCGGACACGGTCAGCCAGGGCAAGGTCGACCTCGCCTGGTGGCAGAGCTTTGACGATCCGGCTCTGACCACGCTGGAGCACGAGGCCATCGCCCGCAATCTCGACGTGAAGGCCGCCACCGAGCGCCTCGCCGAAGCCGAGGCCCAAGCGCAGATCGAGGGGGCCGCCCTCTACCCGAACCTCAATTTCTCCGGCTCCTACACGCGCGAGAAGCCGAGCAACAAGGGCGTGTTCACCGCCCTCAGCGGCGGCGGGTCGACCTCGACCAGCACCAATGCCGGCTCCACCGCCAGCGGCAGCTCGACATCGATTGGCGGCGGCGGCCTGCCCGGCTCCGAGCTGCAGCCCTTCAACCTGTTCCAGTACGGCTTCTCCTCGGTCTTCGATTTCGACCTCTGGGGCAAGAACCGCCGCGCCGTCGAGGCCTCGCTCGCCGCCGTCCAGGCGTCGCGCGATGCCCGCCGCGCCGTCCTCCTCAATACCGAGGCCGAGGTGGCGCACGACTACATCAACCTGCGCGCCCAGCAGGCGGTCCTCGCCATCACCAGGCGCAACCTCGCCAGCGCCGAGCACATCGCCAACCTGACCCGCCAGCGCGAGCAGGCGGGCCTCGCCAACGCGCTCGACGTCGCCGATGCCCAGGCCCAGGCCGAATCCGTCCGCGCCCAGATCCCCACCCTGCGGACCGCGATCGCGGCGGACATCAACCAGCTCAGCCTGCTGCTCGGCGAGGGGCCGGAAGCGCTCCGCGCCCAGCTCGTGACCGCGAAGCCGATTCCGCCAGTGCCCCCGGTGGTGCCGATCGGCCTGCCCTCCCAGCTGCTCCAGCGCCGTCCGGACATCCGCGAGGCGACCGCCCGCCTGCACCAGGCCACCGCCGAGATCGGCGTCGCGACGGCGAGCTTCTTTCCCGACATCTCCCTCGCCGGCTCGGTTTCGCTGCAGGCGCTGCAATTCTCGAACCTGAACCAGCTCTCCGCCGTCACCTACGCAATCGGGCCGCAGATCACCATGCCCCTGTTCGAGGGCGGGCGCCTGCGCGGCGAGCTGCACCTGCGAAAGGCGCAGCAGCGCGAGGCCGCCGTGAACTACGCGAAAACCGTGCTCACCGCCTTCCACCAGGTCGACAATGCGCTGACCGCCTATGACGAGGAGCAAAAGACCCATGCGGCGCTACAGGCCGATGTCACCCAGACCCGCCGCGCCCTTTCACTCGCCCAGGAACGCTACCGCGAAGGCCTGATCGACTACCTGCAGGTTCTCACCGCGCAGCAATCGGAGCTGGCGGCCGAACAGGCGCAGGCGCAGAGCCAGGCCAAGATCTCGACCGACCTCGTTTCGCTGTACCAGGCGCTCGGCGGCGGCTGGGAGCAAAACGAGCCGGCGGCCGGCTGACGCCTCAGGCGGCCTCGCTCAGGCCGCCGCGTATCTCGCGCACGATGTCGTAGCTGCGCCGGCGCGCCGCGTGGTCGTGGATCTGGCAGGCGATCATCAGTTCGTCCGGCCGGAACTCCGCCAAGAAGCCGGCGAGCTTCGCCGCCACCCGCGCAGGTCCGCCGACCATCGCATAGGCCAGCGCGTGCTCCACCCCGGCACGTTCGCGCTCGCTCCAGAACCCGTCGAGCGGCGCCGGGCGGGGCAGCAGGCCGGGCTGGCCGCGACGGAGATTGACGAAGGCGCGCTGCTGCGAGGTGAACAGGAATTCCGCCTCCCCGTCATCCGGCGCCGCGCAGACCGTAACACAGATCATCGCATGCGGCTTCGCCAGCCGAGCCGAGGGTTGGAACCGCGTGCGATACAGCGTCAGCGCCGCACCCAGCAGGTCGGGCGCGAAATGCGCGGCGAAGGCGAAGGGCAGGCCAAGGGCCGCGGCGAGTTCGGCCGAGAACGTGCTCGATCCGAGCAGCCAGAGCGGCACGTCGAGCCCTTCGCCCGGCACCGCGCGCACCCTCTGCTCCGCGGCCGCCGGCTGGAAGTAGGATTGCAGCTCGATCACGTCCTCGATGAAGCGCGCCTCGGTCCCCTCCATGTTCCGCCGCAGCGCGTGGGCGGTGCGTGGGTCGGTGCCCGGCGCGCGGCCGAGCCCGAGATCGATCCGCCCCGGATGCAGCGCGGCCAGCGTGCCGAACTGCTCGGCGATCACCAGCGGCGCGTGGTTGGGCAGCATCACCCCGCCCGAGCCGACGCGGATCCGCGTCGTCGCCTGCGCCACATGCGCGATCACCACCGATGTGGCGGCACTCGCGATTCCGGGCATGTTGTGGTGTTCGGCCAGCCAGTAACGGTTGAAGCCGAGGGCCTCGGCGTGGCGGGCGAGGTCGATGCTGTTGCGCAGCGCATCGCCCGGCGTCGCGCCATCCGGCACGGGGGCGAGGTCGAGAACCGAGAACGGGATGCTTTCCATCATCCCCATATAGGGAAGGCACCCCGTCTTTCAGTCAATGATGCTGTCCGGTGTTCGGCCCTGCGATCCGGGGATGGATCCCAGGGCCCCACCATCACGCGGCCTGGCGCTTCGCCATCGCCGCCTGCAGGTTCTCGTCGAGCTTGGCGAGGAAGTCCTGCGTGGTCATCCAGGGCTGGTCCTTCGAGATCAGCAGCGCGAGATCCTTGGTCATGAACCCGCTTTCCACCGTCTCGACGCAGACGCGCTCCAGCGTCTCGGCGAACTCGGTCACCTCGGGCGTCTCGTCGAACTTGCCGCGATAGGCGAGGCCGCGGGTCCAGGCGAAGATCGAGGCGATCGGGTTGGTCGAGGTCGGGCGGCCCTTCTGGTGCTCGCGATAGTGGCGGGTCACGGTGCCGTGCGCCGCCTCGCTCTCCACCGTCTTGCCATCCGGGCTCATCAGCACCGAGGTCATCAGCCCGAGGCTGCCGAAGCCCTGCGCGACGATGTCGCTCTCCACATCGCCGTCATAGTTCTTGCAGGCCCAGATATAGCCGCCGTTCCACTTCAGCGCCGAGGCGACCATGTCGTCGATCAGCCGGTGCTCGTAGGTCAGGCCGCGCTTGTCGAACTCCGCCTTGAACTCGGCGTCGAAGATCTCCTGGAACACGTCCTTGAACATGCCGTCATAGGCCTTGAGGATGGTGTTCTTGGTCGAGAGATAGACCGGATAGTTCCGCGCCAGCCCGTAATTGAAGCTCGCCCGCGCGAAGCCCTCGATCGAGGCCTTGGTGTTGTGGATTCCGAGCGCGACGCCGGGGCCCTTGAAATCGTGCACGTCGAGGATCAGCGGCTTGCTGCCATCGGCCGGGATGTAGGAGAGCTGCACCTTGCCCGGGCCGGGGATCTTGGTTTCGGCGGCGCGGTAGATGTCGCCATAGGCATGGCGGCCGATCACGATCGGCTGCGACCAGTGCGGCACCAGGCGCGGCACGTTCGCGCAGATGATCGGCTCGCGGAAGATCGTGCCGTCGAGGATGTTGCGGATCGTCCCGTTCGGGCTGCGCCACATCTGCTTGAGATTGAATTCCTTGACGCGCGCCTCGTCCGGCGTGATCGTCGCGCACTTCACCGCGACGCCGTATTCCTTCGTTGCCAGCGCCGAGTCGACCGTCACCTTGTCGTCCGTGGCATCGCGGTTCTCGATCCCGAGATCGTAGTATTTCAGGTCGACATCGAGATAGGGCAGGATCAGCTTGTCCTTGATGAACCCCCAGATGATCCGGGTCATCTCGTCGCCGTCCATCTCGACGATCGGGTTCTTAACCTTGATCTTGGCCATTCCGAAGCTCCTTGCGCCAGTTTGAGCCGGTCTAGCCACGCCTCCGCCCCGCCGCAAGACGGTGGACGGCAGGGCAGGGGTGTTCTAGGACGTCGGCCAGAACCGGAGGGATATCATGACGTCTGGCCTGGGCCACGCGACCGACTGGGACCGTGACGCCGCGCTCACCGCGGCCCGCATCCTGCTCGAAATCAGGGCGGTGAATTTCCGCCCCGAGGAACCCTACACCTTCACTTCGGGCTGGAAGGCGCCGGTCTATATCGACTGCCGCAAGATCATCTATTTCCCCCGCGCCCGCGCCAAGATCTGCGAACTCGGCGTCGAGAAGCTCTACCGCCATGTCGGCTTCGAGACGATCGAGGCCGTCGCCGGCGGCGAGACCGCCGGCATCCCCTACGCCGCCTGGATGGCCGACCGCATGGGCCTGCCGATGGCCTATGTCCGCAAGAAGCCGAAGGGCTTCGGCCGCAACGCCCAGATCGAGGGCGACGTGCCGGAGGGCAGGAACACCCTCCTCGTCGAAGACCTCACCACCGATGGCGGATCAAAAATCCACTTCGCCAACGCGCTGCGCGAGGCCGGGGCGATCTGCAACCACGTCTTCGTGGTGTTCTACTACGGCGTCTTCCCCGGCAGCCTGAACACGCTGGCCGAGATGGGCATGTCGCTGCACCATCTCTGCACCTGGTGGGACGTGCTGGAAGCCTGCCGTGGCGGCGACTACTTCCCCGAGGCGACCCTGGCCGGCGTGCGCAAGTTCCTGGAAGACCCGGTGGCCTGGTCGGCGAAGCATGGCGGCGTCGCCAGCGCGGAGGAGGCCGCGGCCTTCAAGGCGTCGAAATAGGAGACCCGGGCCGGATGGAGTCCGATGCTGCCAGCCCCACGGCTCGCGCGGCACCGGAACGCCGGCGATCCCCGGCCCGTCGCCGGACCCGTCGGCTTGCTGGCGGTCATGCGGCAACCCTGAATTCCGTGGAGCTGATGAACGCGCTGAAGACGGCCGTGGCGGAACCGGCCCCGTCCGCGGCCCATGGCGCCCTGGCGTCAGGCAATGATGGTCTGCCGTCGCCAATTTGATTAATTTTGAAACGATTATCGATAATTTGAATAATTCGATAAATAATTTTTGACTCGTAATTTTAATTGGATTTAAAGACTAAAAGGATAATTATCCAAAATTATCCCAATGTCTGCTCATGAAACGTGTGGATATGCCAAGAACCGGTGCGGGCTCCATCGTCCATTTTTCCCTGCATGTCCGAACGTTTCGAGGCGCCATCACAAGACAGTGTCGCTGGGGCGGGGGATGACCGAGTCCACAGCTTTCTACCGCGAGCGCCGCGCGCCTCTTCCGCCATTTTCCGCAATACTGGGGACCGATCAGGCCGAACGGCTGGCAATCGGCCTGACACTCATTTCGATGGCGCTTTATCTGTTCTGCCTGGTCGCGGAATGGATCGGCGTCTCGTTGAATCTAGTCGATGCCACGCAGTCGCTATGGCTGACCATCGTGGCGCTGGGCGGCGAAGTCGCGTTCTACGTGCTGCTCAGGAGCGGGATCAGCAGGCGCTGGCCGGATCCGACGCTCAGCCTGCCGCAGATGGTCTTCGCCATCACGCTGCTCGGTGCCGCCTATCTGATCAACCCGCAGGTACGCGGCGAATTGCTGATGCTGGCCGCTCTGGTCCTCGAATTCGGCGCGTTCCAGCTCCCGCCCCGCCGGTGCCGGGATCTGGGCTGGTTTGCCGTCGCGGTCTTCGGTGTCGCGATGGCCATCGGCGCCACGGTCTCTCCGGATCGCTTCGATCCGCGTATCGAGGTGTTCCAGTTCGCGCTGATGCTGGCGTTCCTGCCGGTGATTGCCGGCATCGCCGGCAAGCTGAGCCAGATGCGCCTCGACCAGAAGCAGCAGCGCCGGCAGCTTCGCGACGCGCTGAAACAGGTGCAGATCCTCGCAACGCGTGATGAACTGACGGGACTGCCAAATCGCCGCCACGCGCTTGAGTTGATCGAGCGCGAAACCGCCCGCGCCCGCCGCAGCGGTGCCCCGCTCTGCGTCGCCATTCTCGATCTCGACCATTTCAAGCGGATCAACGACACGTTTGGCCACGGCGTGGGCGATGAGGTGCTTCGCACCTTCGGCCGCGAGGGGCGTCTCGTGCTGCGCGCCGACAATATCTTCGCCCGGTGGGGCGGCGAGGAATTCATCCTCGTCATGCCGGACAGCACGCTGATCGACGCGCAGACCATCGTTCGCCGGCTGCGCGAGCATATGGCAAGCCCGGAATGCTGGGCGTCATGCCTGCGCGCCAGAACGACATTCTCGGCCGGGATCGCCGAGTTCCTGGTCGGCGAAACCCTGGACGAGACATTCATCCGCGCCGACGCGGCGCTCTACGAGGCCAAGAAGCTCGGCCGGGACCTGACGATGACCGCCTGATGTCCCCAGGCTCTTCGTGATACGCCCCCGGGCCTGGCGGCCCCGCCCCTGAACCGGCCGCGCCGGCATCCCTTCATCGGGCCGCGAGCGTGATCATCGCGCCGCTGTCCCGCGTCGCCGTGACACATCCTGCGTCGGCCCCCCTGGTGCAATGTCTCGCGCCGAGTTGCGCAACCGCCCGCAGCGCATAGGTCCCCGCCGCCGCCCAGCCGGGGGGCGTGACCGTGAAGGTCGCGCGAACCGCCTCTCCAGGCTGGATGCCTTCCCCTGCCGCGGAACCGTTGGCGGAAACCCGCCATCCCGCCGGCGGGTCGAGCCTCAGCCGCACGTGCCGGAGCGTCGCCTCGCCGCCGGCCGAGAGCGATACCTTCACCTTGACGGGCTGGCCGGGGATGGCCTGTTCCGGCGCCTCGACCAGCACATTCCGGGCGCCGACCGTCTGCGGCATCGGGAACGAAACGCGTTGCGCGAGATGGGCATCGTCGGCGGCATCGCCGAGATACAGCCGATAGGTGCCGGGCGAGGCCGTCCAGCCCGAGCCGTGCCACCACCAGGTCTGCCGCGGCGTCACCGTGAAGCGGAGACGCTTCGACTGCCCCGGAGCAAGCCGGACGCGGCGGAAGCCGACGAGCTTGAGGGGCGCCTCGCCCGCGCTGCGCGGGAAACGGAGATAGAGCTGGGCGACGTCGCTGCCGGCAACCTTGCCGGCATTCGTGACGAGGGCGGATACGACGACCGGGCGTGTCCCGTCGCCGGGGCCGGAGACGACCTTCAGGTCGCTGAACGCGAAATGCGTGTAGGAGAGGCCGAACCCGAACGGGAACAGCGGCCTGACATGATGCGCCGAATACCAGCGATAGCCGACGTCGATTCCCTCGGAATAGTCGACCCTGCCGCCCGTGCCGGGAAAGCGCGCCACCGGCGCGGTCGGCATGTCGGCGAGGTGTGCGGGGAACGTGACCGGCAGGTGCCCGCCGGGATCGGCCTTGCCGAACAGGATCGCGGCCAGGGCCGTTCCGTTGGTCTCGCCCGGATACCACGCATCAACGACCGCGGCGACCTTGCCGAGCCAGGGCATGGCGACCGGCGCTCCGGCGTCGATGACCACGACCGTGTGCGGATTTGCCGATGACACCGCCTCGATCAGTCGGTTCTGGGCGGATGGCAGGTCGAGATCGGGCCTGTCCGCCGCTTCCGACTCGGTGTCGTCCGCCACCACCACGATGGCGACGGCGGCCCGTCGCGCCGCCGCGACCGCGCGCGCGATATCGGGCCGCAGGGTCGATGGCGTGGCCCAGGTCAGGCGCGACGCGGCGCCGGTGACGCCGAGCCTGTACCGCTCGCCCTTCCGCAGTTGCACCGCGGCGGAATAGGTGGAAACCGGCGGCGTGCCGGGATCGCTCAGCAATTCCCTGCCATCGAGCGAGAGATCGGTGGGCGCATAGCAATGGCACGGGTTGGTGATGCCGAGCACGTAGGTGCCGGTCTCCGGCGCGGTGAGCACGGCCTGGAACGAACCGTGCAGGGGCGTGGGCCGGAACGGACCCGAAAGCGCCGAGGGCGGGATCGGCGTCAGCGCCTTGTCGGCGGGCAATCCCGCCACGTAGTCGACGTGGCGCGTCATCCCCGGCGCGTGATCGATGCCGGCGAGCGGCGCCACCGGCTGCGTGGGCACCACGTTGGCGCTGCCGCCGCCGGCGTAGACAGGCTGGATCGATGCGGCGGGCCCGATGACCGCGATCGTCCCGCCATGGCCCGGATCGAGCGGCAGGACGTTTCCATCATTCTTGAGCAGCACCGTCCCGGCTTCGGCGATCCGGGTCGCCGCCAGGCGATCCGCCCGGGTCGCGACGATGGCCGTGGTGCTGCCCTGGGGCGGATGATCGAACAGCCTGAAGCGGAACATTTCGGCGAGGATATGCCGCGTCATCGTCTCCGGCACGCTGCGGGCGAGCTTTCCGGCCGCGACCGCCTGCGTCAGCCGCGCGCCGAAATAGGTCGCGAAGGGCTGCTCCATATCGGCGCCGGCGGCCGCGTCGGCCGTTGCGTGAATGGCCTGATAGTCGGAGGTGACGAAGCCGCGGAATCCCCAGTCCGCGCGCAGCACGCCGGTCAGCAACGCCTTGTCGCCGCAACTCTCATGCCCCCCGATCGTCGCATAGCCGCACATGATCGAGGCCACATGGGCGCGCCGCACGGCGGCGCGAAAGGCGGGGAGGTAGATTTCATGCAGCGCGCGGGGCGAGACGATGACGTCGTCCTCCGGGGTGTTGCGATAGGTCTCCTGGTTGTAGACGGCGAAGTGCTTCACTTGCGCCATGACGCCGGTGGACTGGATGCCCCGGATCTCGGCAACGCCGATCCGGGCGGCCAGATAAGGGTCTTCCGAGAGGGATTCGAAAGACCGCCCCCAGCGCGGATCGCGATCGATGTTCACGGTCGGCCCGAGATCGACGGCGGTTCCCTTCGCCTTCTGCTCGGCGCCGATCACCGCCCCGTAGCGCCGCGCGAGCGACGGATCCCAGGTCGCGGCGAGCGCCACGCCGGCGGGCAGGGCCGTGACGCCGCCGAGCTTGTCGCCGACACCGGCTGGCCCATCCTCGAGACCCATGGGCGGAATGCAGAACCGCTTGAGTCCCCTGGTGTAGAACACGTAGGGTTCATGCGTTCCCGCTCCGGCAATCAGATCCGTCTCGTCGCCGGGCGTCAGGGCATGGAGCAGCAGCGCCGTGCGGCGTGCCGTCGAAAGATGGTCGTTGCGCCAGGCGCATCCCGCCGCTTGCGGGGCGGCATGGGCGGCGCGGACCGCCACGATCGCCGAGAGGGACAGTAGAGCGGCAAGGGGCATCCGGCGCATCGGTTCATCCTATGACAAGGGGGCGAGGCGAGCCTTCTGGCCGCCGTTCTCCTCGGCCTGCCGGCTGCTGGCAAGCAGGGCCCGGCGCTGGCGCGACACCCGCAGCGTGATCGCGGCGTCGCGTGCGAGGATCCGGAAATGCCTCGCCGTACCGCGCAATCCGATGGCGAAGAGAAAGCCGAAGGCATACGCGATGCTCGTGCCCCGGTGCCGGAGGGCGGCGTTGCGGACGAGCAGCTCGCTGTCGCCGAACGCCCGGTCCACCGCGGCCCGCGCCTCGGCGACACCGTCGGATACGTATTGCAGCCCGATGATGCTGTTGCGTGCGCCATCCTTGCGGTGCCGCACCACCGCGGGAAGCCCGCTGCGCAGGCCCGGAACGTGCAGGCGCACACGGTCTCCGGGCTGCGGGCCCTCCGTTCCGGCGGCAAGGACCAACCCGGCGCCGCCGCGGCCGAGGTCGTGCAACGCCGCCTCGACCCAGCCGCCGCCGTCGCGATGCATCCAGGCCGGCCCCTTGCAGCCGATGCGCGGCATCGTGCGCGTCTGGCGCCGTTCCGCCAGCGCGCCGATCACGCCGAGCAGGGCGATCATGTCGAGCACGACCCAGAACACGACGAAGATCAGCGCCCAGCGCAGCTGCGGCTGGGTCACGATGCGCCAGAGCCCGATACCGAGGGAGGCGCAGGCCAGGGCAAACAGCCAGTAGAAAGGCCAGGACAGGCCGGAGATGAAATCCTTGTCCAGCATTTCGCCCTTCGGCGTGACCTTGAATTTCGGCGCGCGCGGCCGCCGCAGCACCGAGACCAGGGCCGCCGAAAGAAAGACGGTCTGCGCCGTCTCGTAGACCTGGGAAATGAACGGCCAGCGCACGCGCCCGTAGAAATACTGGCTGTTGACCAGCGCCGCGAGGTAGTAGGGCAGGGCATAGACCAGCAACTGGCGTGGCGTGGTCGCCGCGACGTTGAACCCGAAGAACAGGAACAGCGGCGGCATCAGCAGGAGGATGCTCCGCGAGATCGGGAACAGCCAGTAGAAGGCGAAGTTGGTGAACAGCAGCCGCTGCATGAAGGTCAGGCCCGATTTCAGCCAGACATTGTCGAGCATGAAGATCTGCATCATGCCCTGCGCCCAGCGCACCCGCTGGAGGATGAAGCCGGAGAACGTTTCCGGCTGCAGGCCGGAGACCATCGGCCGGTTGTAGAACGCCGTCCGGTAGCCGCGGCACATCGCCTTCACGGTGGTTTCCGCGTCCTCGGTGATCGACTTGCCCGAGATCCCCCCGATCTCGTCGAGGACATGGCGCCGCAGGACGGCCGCAGAGCCGCAGAAGAACGCCGCCCCCCAGAAATCGAGGCCGGGCTGCATCACATGGTAGAAGAGCTCGTTTTCGGCCGGCATCACCTCGAAGGTCGAAAGATTGCGCTCGATCGGATCGGGCGTCACGAAATTGTGCGGCGTCTGGAGCAGGAACAGTTTCGGATCGGCCTGGAAGAACCCGACGGTGCGCGAAAGGAAGTCCCGTGTCGGCACATGGTCGCAATCCAGAACGAGAATCAGCTCGCCGTCGATCTGGCCGAGCGCGTGATTGATGTTGCCGGCCTTGGCGTGAACGTTTTCCGGCCGCGTGAGATAGATCGCGCCGAATTTCCGCGCGATCTCGCGCAGCGTCTCCGCCCGCCGCGCCGCCTCCCGTCCGGCGGCGCCCGGCTTCGCGCGCTTCGCATCCGTGCCGCCATCGTCGAGGATGTAGACCCTGAACCTCGAAGCGGGATAGTCGATCTGCGTTGCCGCGATCACCGTGGTTTCGACGATCTCGGGATCCTCGTTGTAGGTGGGGATGAGGATGTCCACGGTGGGGCAGGACGCGGGGTCGAGCGTGAAATGCTGAGGCGTCCTGTCGAGAGGCAGCACGTTGATGATCTGCCCCATGATGGCCGAGCCGATGCCGTGCAGTTCGGCGAGCACGAGAAGAATGCCGAGGGCGATGTTGATCGTGCCGAACCCGAACGGCAGCGTGTCGGTCAGCCGCCAGTCCAGATAACGGCACGTCAGCAGGATGGTCAGGGCGCTGATGGAGATGCGCACGATCGGCCGCTTGCGCCGGCTCCGGCATCCGCCATCGAGATTGTAGAGGATCAGCAGCAGGCCGAAGACGACGCCCTGTTCGATATCGGGCAGGGGCCCCGTCGTGGGCAGCAGCGTGGCGGCGATGAGCACGAAGCCCACGGCTGCGGCGACGATGAAGGTGAGGCCATTGGTCAACGCGGGGAGATGGCGCATCATGACGTGATCAGACCTCCTTGCTTGTCGAAGCGGATGCTTCCCGAAAGTCCGCCAAGTCCGAACAGGATCAGGTTTTCCGAGTAATAGTCGGCGGGCTGGCCGAACAGGCCGCTGGTCTCCCGCTGGGCCAGCACGCGGCCGAGCTGCTGGTGGAGCAGCCGGTGGCGCCCGAGTGCCGCGAGGTAGGGCAGCAGCGCCGCGGAAAACCCGATTCCGCCCGTCCCGTGCGTCGCCTGGCTCGCGAGATCGACGCTCTGCGGCGGCGCGCGGTGGGTGGCCAAGTATCGGGCCATGCCCTTCAGCGAGGCGAGAACGGTCGCGCTCCCCTCCGTTTCCGGCGCGGTCAGGCCCGCCCAGAGATAGCACCGGATCGCATCGAACGATCCGGTGCCGGTCTCCGGCAGGCCCGCCGGCGGCGAGGCGGGGGCTTGCGGCGCCCAGGCCCAGTCGGGGGCGAATCCGTTGCGGCAGATCGTCGTCATCAGCCGTGGCAGCGTGGCCGCGATCGCCTGCCATTTCGGCAGGTTGGTCGCGCGCGCGATGCCGCGGGCCAGAAACAGCGGCGTATAGCTCGGATCGACGATGACGGGCGGCGTGTCCGGAAAATCGGAGGCGCCGGGTATCAGGACCCGGCCAAATCCGTTGATCGCCACGCTCTCGTCATCGGCGATGCGCGTCGCCAGCTTGTGCCCCTCGGCGCCGAGATTGTGATCCTTCCAGATCCGGGCGGCCTCGAGCAGCGAATAGGCCATCCACGCATCCGCGTCCGCCGCCGAGTTGGCGCCGATCACCCCCCATTTGCCGCCGTGCAGCCCCCATTTCCACGCCGCGAGCACCTCCCCGAGGCGCCCGCCCGCCATGTTCGTGTTCGTCCAGTTCAGGATGCGGCGGAACGTCGCGCGGTCGCCGGCGACGAGACTGAGGAACATGCCATAGGACTGCCCCTCCGAAGTGCTGAATCCCTTGTTGGCGGAATAGTCGATGACCCGCCCCTGGCCGTCGATGAATCCGTGCCGGTAGCCGCGCCAGGACGATTGCCACAGCTCCCGCGCCATCATCACCGGGCCGCCCGTGAGCGCGGCCGCGCCGAGAAGACCGAGAAAATTGCGTCTCGCCATGTCGGTCATGCGATTACCGGAACGGCACGCTGAGATTCAGGGCGACATACGGGTGATACGGACCCGGAAGGTTCGTCGTCGCGCCGGCGGACAGATCGACATCGAGGGAACTGGTCAGCTTGTCGGCAACGCGCAGCGCGAAGGTGCGGGAACGATAGTTGATGCCGCCGCCGAAATCGGCCTCGGGCCCGATCGCGATCGAGGGCGAAACCGGCACCAGCAGGTAGGCGCTGCTCCAGTAGCTCCGCATGCCGGTCAGGTAGCCGCCGTTCACGGTTGCCGTGGCCCCGGCCGGAAGCTTGAGCTGGGCATAGATTTCCGGCTCGGCGAACCACTGGCCGCCGTGGAACGATCCCTTCGGCGCATAGGGCGTCACGGTGGTATTCGAATACCCGCCGGCTACCGAAAGGCTCAGGTTGAAATCCGGCTCGTCCCAGGCGTGGCCAATGGCGACACTCGCGGACGGCTCGCTTCCGGTGAAGCTCTGCCCGTTCTTCTGGAAGGTGTAGCGGTTCCAGCCGGCGAACGGCGAGACGAAGAACCCCTTGCCCAGCGTTCCGCCCGGCAATGGCAGGATCGCGCCGAGATACGCGCTCTGCGACGAGTTGGCATACTGGCCGCCGGCGATGAACAGGTTCGTGTGCGGGGCGGCCCGCGCGGTTGCGGTGATCGCGATGGTCGAGATGCAGGTGACGATCCCGGCCCTGGTCGCGCGCCGCGCGGTGCGGCGCAAACTTGCGGATTTCATCGCTCGTCGACTCCTTTTACTGAGGGGTGCAGCCGCCGCCGCCTGAGCGTCACGAAGGTCCGGACCAGCAGGATCAGGATCACCAGCGTGCCAAGCACGGCCAATACGGTGGTCAGGGGATTGCGTGTGGCGAGGAAGCCGAGCCGCGCGGAAGGCCCGATCGGCACGTTCTCCGCCGGCAGGACCTGCAACTCGCTCTTGGCCGGCGCGACCACGATCGCCTGGCCGGAAATCTGCCGCCATGTCGCGGTGTGGACCAGCTTGCCCATCGCCTGCGCCAGCCCGGCATCGCTCTTCGCCGTCAGCACGATGGCGGGAGCGAGCCGCCCCGGCGCATCGGGCACCGCGGGAGCGTCGGCGACCGCCATGATCGCGGCATTGCCGAAGCCCTGCACCGTCGCGTCGGCGGCCTGGCCGTGGCCGGTCTTGCCGGTGGGCGCGCTTTCGGCCCTGTTGCCGAAGATGCGGCCCAGCCACGCGGTCACGTCGTCCAGGTCCGCCGCGTCGGGAACATGCGGCGTCTGGCCGGAGGGCTCCTTCACGGCGGGCGAGCCGCCCACGAGCGATATGCCGCTCGCCGACAGAAGTTGCTCCGGCAGCCGCGAGACCGCGCCGACGACCAGCACCCCCGGCTTCGCGGCGGGGTGGGGTTCAAGCACGAGGTTCAGCGGCTGATCCGGCGTGACCTGGGCCAGCTTCGCACCGAGGGTGGCGGCGGCGGAGATCGCCGCCGGAGAGGGAGAGGCGATCGCGATCGTGCGTAGGGGATACACGCCCGTGGTCATCGCCGCGAGATCGTCCTTGTCGACCGGCGCGCCGCCGATGATGGTCAGGTGGCTGTCCGAGAACACCGTCACCGCCAGGTTGTGACCGAAATCATTGGCGACGCAGGCGGAGGCCGCCGCGTGCTGCATGTGAAAGACCGGCTTCAGCACCAGGCGGTTCCGCCCCACCTTCAGGGCATCCTGCGGAACCAGCAGCTTGTAATCGGGATAGGTGCCGCCATCGGGATTGGTCAGCGGAATCGTGTTGACCATTTTCCCGTTGACCAGCGCCTGGATCATCGACCCCGCCCCGCCACCGGCCGAATAGGCCATGTGGAGATACAGGATCGCGTGGCTGTCCCAGTTGGGATTCCAGAATGTCACCGGCGCGAACTGGCTGCTGCGGCCGTGTTCGGTCTGTGTCGGCAGGCCGGTGGCGCGGAAGCTGATATCGGTCGGGCTGGCTGCCGGCGCGTGCGGGCTCTGCGTGTGGCCGGTGGCGGCCGGAATGCGGATGACGGCGCTCTGTTCGTTCGGCCACACCGTTCCGGGCCGCCCGATCAGCCGGGCCGCGCCGGTAAGGGCGCGGGGCGTTTCCGCGGCAATCGTCATCACGACCCCACCGACCGGATTGCGGGCGATCGACAGCGTCGCGGCGTCGAGCCCGCTGCCGGCGGCCGCTCCGTTCTCCAGCTTGAGGATGATCACGGTCGCGGCCGATGTCTGCGCCACGGCCTTGCCGACCCGGTCGAGCGGCCGCGCGACGAAGGACACCGCGCGCATCGCGTCGGCCCGCGCCACCGACCGCGCGATCGCCATGATCGGTTCCGGCGCGCGCGCGAGCGCGGGATCGTAGAGGACGAATATGTGGGACGTATCCGGCTGCCACGACATGAAGCTCGACTTCAGGCTGGCGAGGGTGAGGGGAACCGAGTCCCGCCGGTAGCTCATCGACAGTTGCGACTTCGGCGAAATCCGTGTCCACAGCGCGGGGTCATCGAACGCCTCGCAGCCCTGCGCCGCCTTTTGCGTGACCGACAGGGTGAGCTGGTTCGTTCCATCCCGCAGATCGCCGGGTGGAATGCCGATGGTCCGGTCGATCGTCGGCGACGAGCCGTCGAGCGGGATCTGCTTCAGCGGCGAGCCGTTCAGCAGCACCAGCAATTGCGAGGCGCCACCGATCAGCGATGCGGAATTGGTGCCGAGAAGATGCAGCTCGGCGGCCGAAACCTCCCGATGATCGGCCACCTGGAACGTGATGTCGCCCGAAGCCGAGCGTCCCTTCAGGACGATCGGGGCCCGATCGCGGTCATACCAGGCCAGCGGATGGGAAATCGCCGTCGCGGGAATGCCTGCCCCGGACCGGACCTCGCTCTGGCGGTGTTCGAGGCGCGCCTGAGCGGGTTGGCAGCAGAGTGGCAGCGCCAGCGCCAGCCCGGCAGCCCAGCGTGCGGGCTGGAAGCGGGCGGGCAGCCCATGGCCGGGCCGATCTGGGCAGGGCATGTGTCGAGACTGTGGGTCTTTTGAATGTCCGTCCATGGCTGCCAAGACAAGGAGCGGATATGGCGCAATCGTCGCCAATTTGTGTCAAAAATATGATCATAAAATATTTAATGATCGGATCATCAAATTGAATAAAACGCGTTTGTAATATTTTATCGTTATTCTATAAACGTTCAAAACTATTTTTGAATGAACAAATCAAATAAAAATATAATGAAACAAAAAGCAAAAATTGAATTTTGATCATCGAAAATTGTGCTTGATCGATCGTCCTGAAGCATCCATCGGTCCCGATTGTGCAATGCGGTACCGTGAATTCGATGCGGACTGCGAGTATCGGCCTCGTCAACCGGTGCGTCTCACCAATCGGCCGTAAATGACTGTGAGTCGACGAATCGGGAACCAGACATCAGGCCGGGATCGCCGGTCCGCCGACCTGACCTGCCGATGACGCCGCGCCGGGAATTCGCCGGCACATGGCCGCGATCCGATTATTGCGCGGATACACGACAATCACATGACATGTCGCGCGAATGATTGACGCCGTGACTGAAGCCACGTCCTCGAAAAAGCGCCCCAGGACCAAAAGGCGTCACGGCGACATCCCGGACGATGATCCGCGCGTGCCGATGTCCTCCGAAGCCCGCATGATCCGTGTCATGACCTTGGCAGGGTAAAGAAATTGTAAAGTTTCAAACAAATTCAGCGTCACAGAAACGCCACGGTCAATCTCTTTCCTGTGTCTCGCCAATCGAAAGGAGAGCGAAGATGGAAAAGACCACAATCTGTATTCTCGGCGCAGTGGTCGGGGCCGCTATCGCCGCCCCGGTGATGAGTTCCGCCGCGTCGCTTCCCCCGGCGCCCCGCTTTGAAGCGGCGTCCTATGCTGAACTTCTCGGCCCGGTCCCCAATGCCTCCGTCATGCTTCGCGAGCACGATGCGGCGCTCGCCCGCCAGCGCGCGGAGCAGGGTGGCGCCCGGATCCAGCAGGCCGATGAGCATCATCATCACCACCATCATCACCACCATCACCATCATCAGACCTGGTAATGATGCCGAAATGAATTCGGGAAATGCCGGTCACCGATGCCAGGGCAGGCCGGTCGCGCCAATCGCCGCATCCGTTGCTGCCTTCGGTCAGTGAGGTGCCGCGAGATCCCGGGTTCGAGGGTCAAGCGACTGCAAGGCTTGCAGTCGTCTTGATCCTGGCTTGGATGCCCGGCGCGGTCACCGTCTGAACCATGTTCTGGGGGCGCTGGTCGGCCATCATATAGCCGCGTCCCCAGTTGGTGACGAGCACGTCCTGGCCGTCTGCGGCAAGCAGCTTCTTGCGGATCTTGCAGATGAACACGTCGATGATCTTGGCGTTCGGTTCGTCGAGGCCGCCGTACAGATGATCGAGGATCGCTTCCTTGCTCAGAACGCAGCCCTTGCGCAGCGCGAGGAGTTCGATGATCTGATACTCCTTCTTCGTGACGGCGACTTCGCGGGCGCCGACAAAGACCTTCTTCGCATTCATGTTGACCTCGATATTGCCAACGGAAAGCGAAGAGTCCTGGAAGCCCCGGTTCCTGCGTATATGATTCTGGATGCGCAGGAACGTTTCCTCGTATGAGGGAGCGCCGACGATGAGATCGTCGACCCCGGCCTCAAGAATATGCAGGCGGGCGGACTCGGCCAGCGTGTTGGCGACCGCCACGATCGGGGCGCGAAATCCGGATTTCCGCAGGCGGCGGATCAGGTCGAACTCGATCCTGTAGGTATCGAAGACCCGCATCACCACCGCTTCATATTCGTAATGATGGGTGAGATCGACCGCTTCGTCGACGTCTGCCGTCTCGTCGATGACGGCGAGTTTCGACTTGATGAAGCTGTTCAGGCTGTCGTGCCTGTCGAACGTTTTACCAAAAATGAGAAGCCGCATATCAACCTCCAGTTGATCTAATCAGTTTATACAACCCGAAAAATGACGGGTCAATGAAAATTTTTTAATTTTCGAGAAATTTTTCAAAAAAGTTGAAATAATTAAAAAAGTAAAACATTCGCCGGGAGACGATCTGGGGCCGGCGGCGTCGCGAAACACAAGATGTGGGCCGGCCGAAAGCCTGTCGACTTCTGTAATATTGAAAAATTATCGGTTTTTATTGGAAATTCAGGAAATTTTTCGCTCGATCCTGAAATTCTGAAAAGAAAGCCACCGCTCCGGCATGAAGCGGGAATTCATGACTGATGAAATCCGGATCTCCCAGGCCCCGCGTGCCCTCCGGCGCCCAACAAGGCCGCGCCCGCCCGGCGGAGACGTCGAGGCGTCGGTATCGGCGGCTGCAAGGAGGGAGCGGTCAGGCATGGTGGGACCTGTTTCGTCTGGAGCATTTTCCGGTCCGTCCGGATCGGACGCGGTGCGCCATCGTCGTGACAACGCGAGCATCCTGATCCGATCCGGGCACCCTATTGCCTGCAGCGCGGCATTGTCGCGCTGCAGGCGCAATCGGCGATCTGGCGCGCCCGTCCCGGATCGACGATCCGGATTTCCGTCGCCCCCTTGAGGGCGATGATGTTGCGCTCGCGCAGCCAGCGGAAGACGCGGGAGACGGTTTCCATCGTCAGCCCGAGATAATCCGCGATATCCACACGGGACATCGGCAGGCGGATCGGTTCCCCGGCTTCGACATCCTGCTGTTCGGCCATCCGCAGCAGGAACCAGACCAGGCGTTCGGTCGCGCTCATCCGGCCGAGCAGGAGCATCTGCTGCTGTGCCATGAAAAGGCTCTTCGCGGCTGTGGCCAGCAGGCTGCGCGTCAGTTCCGGCCGGCTGGCCAGCAGCCCATCGAAACTGCTGAGCCGATGCGTCACGACCTCGACCGCGGTCACGGCATCCGCGGAGCATGTCGCGCAGCCGCCATGGCTGATGGCGAAGCCGGACGGCGTAAAGATTTCGCCCGGAAACAGGAAGCCCAGGATCTGCCGGCGCCCGTCGGGCAGCATCTTCGACAGCCGGACGATGCCGGACACCAGATCGTAGATCTTGTCCACCGTTTCGCCTTCGATGAACAGCGAGGCGCCGGCCTCCAGCGCACCTGCGCGAAAGCCCGGCTCACCGGCGGCACTCCAGTTGGCAATCGTGGACCGAGACGGCTCGGCAGCGACATGCAACATTGGCGTGGTCCTCATGCGTCCAGGGTTGATAGGGCTCGAGACTCAGCGCCGTCACTCCTAAACGCTCACTGCAACACGCCGATGCCGGAACAGCCAATCTTTGTTGACATTTCGCGGCTTTGTGTGGCGTTTTATGACAAGTTCATATAAATAAGTGCCTTCATCTGTTTCGACCATCGATGGATTAGGGCCGTGGACGCGGGGACAATTCTGATCGTTGACGATGATCCCCAGATCCGCACGATGCTGCGCCGCTATCTTGCCGGTGAGGGCTACGGGACCAGGGAAGCCGACAGCGAGGCCGGAACGCATGCGGCTCTCCTCGGCGGTGACGTCACGCTGGTGCTGCTCGATCTCATGCTCGGCGGCGAGGATGGGCTGGCGCTCGCCCGGGCCATCCGGGCACGCTCGGATGTCCCGATCATCATGCTGACCGGCAAGGACGATGTCATCGACCGGGTGGCGGGGCTGGAAGCGGGGGCCGACGATTACATCGCCAAGCCCTTCCACCTGCGCGAGGTCCTCGCCCGGATCCGCGCCCTCAAGCGGCGTATGACAGGGCGCGGCACGCCGGAGCCCGCCGAGCCCGACCCGCCGGAAGCCGTGATCCGTTTCGACGGCCACGCCCTCGATCCGCTCGGCCGGACCCTGCGCGGGCGGGACGGGGCGGACATTCCGCTGACCACCGCGGAGTTCGAGCTTCTTGCCGTCTTCCTGCGGCACGCGGGGCGGGTTCTGGACCGCGACCAGTTGCTGAACCTGCTGAAGGGGCGGGATTTCGAGGCCTTCGACCGGCTGGTCGATACCCAGGTCATGCGGCTCCGCCGCAAGATCGAGCAGGACCCCGGGCAGCCGCAACTGATCAAGACGGTGCGCGGCGCCGGCTATGTCTTCGCCGGCAAGCTGGAGCGGTGAAGCGCGCCCGGCGCGTCAGACGCCCTCGTCGCGAACCGGCCTGAGCAGGGCGGCCAGCGCGTTCGCGAGGGCGGCCTCGGCATAGGGTTTCTGCAGCCAGATCGCCCCGGCGGGCAGGGCGCGGCCCTTCAGCACGATGGGATCGCCATAGCCGGAGGTGAACAGCACCGGAAGCTCGGGTCGCGCCGCGCGCGCGGCGATGGCGAGATCGAGGCCCGACATGCCGCCGGCCAGGACGATATCGGTAAACAGCACCGCGATCTCCGGATGGGCTTCCAGCGCCGCAATGCCGGCAGCACCCGTCGCCGCGTCGATCGTGGAATAGCCGAGGCGGGCAAGCCGGCGCTCCGCGACGCGCCGCACCGCGGGATCGTCCTCGACCACGAGAACGATCGCCCGGCCCGGCGGCGGGGAGGGGGCCGCCTCGTCGTCGTCGGCGGGCATTTCGGCCCGGATCGCCGGCAGGAACAGGCGAACCGTGGTGCCGAGGCCCGGTTCGGAATAGATCTGCACATGGCCGCCGCTCTGCTTGACGAAGCCGTAGACCATGGACAGGCCCAGCCCCGATCCCTCGCCGACCGCCTTGGTGGTGAAGAACGGCTCGAAGGCGCGGCCCCGCGTTTCGGCGCTCATGCCGATCCCGCTATCCGTCACCGCCAGGACCACATAATCGCCCGGCAGGGTCTCGGCCTGTTGTGCCGCATAGTCGGCATCGACATGGAGCAGGCCGGTCTCGATCACGAGACGGCCGCCCTTGGGCATGGCATCCCGCGCGTTGAGGGCGAGGTTGAGCAGCGCCGTCTCGATCTGTCCGGGATCCGCCATGGTGCGCGGCAGCCCGGCGGCGAGCCGGGTCTCGATCATGACCGGCGAGCCGAGCGTGCGGCGGAACAGCGGCGCCATCTTCCCGACGAGCTCGTTCACGTCGATCGCGAGCGGACGAAGGGTCTGCCGCCGGCCGAAGGCGAGCAGCCTTGCCGCCAGTTCGGCGCCGCGTTCGGTGGCGAGCCGGGCCTCGGCGAGCAGTTCCGCCGCCTCGCCGCCGGCGACATGGCTCTCCAGCATTTCGAGATTGCCGGAAATCACCGCCAGCAGGTTGTTGAAATCATGGGCGAGGCCGCCGGTAAGCTGGCCCACCGCCTCCATCTTCTGCGCCTGGGCAAGGTCGTTCTCGAGCCGCTTGCGCTTGCTGGCGTCGCGGATGAAGCCGGTGAACAGCCTCGTCTCCGGCAGGTCGACCTCGCCGACGGCGAGTTCGATCGGGAAGGTCGAGCCATCGGCCCGGCGGGCCTCCACCTCGCGGCCGATGCCGATGATGCGCCGTTCGCCGGTTTCGAGGTAACGGGCGAGATAGCCGTCATGCGCGGCGGCATGGGGCTCGGCCATCAGCATCGACACGTTGCGGCCGACGACCTCCTCGGCGGCGTAGCCGAACATCCGCTCGGCCGCCTGGCTGAACGATCTCACGGTGCCGCGCGGATCGATCACGACGATGGCATCCGGCGCGGTGTCGAGGATCGAGCGGAGCCTGGCCTCGGTGCTGCGATGCTCGGTGATATCCCGCGCGATCTTGGAAATGCCGACGATGCAGCCTTCCGTATCGTGCACCGGGTTGAGCGTGAGCAGCACGCGGACGAGCGTGCCGTCCTTGCGCCGGCGGATGGTCTCGAACTGGTCGAAGGTCTCGCCCCTTGCCGTCCGGGCCAGCAGTTCGTCCATTTCCGCCTCGCGCCCGGGCGGCGCCAGCACATGGATCGAGCGCCCGATGATTTCGTCCGCGCGATAGCCGAACAGGTTCTCGGCGCCTTCGCTCCACGACGTGATGATGCCGTCGAGCGACTTGCCGATCAGCGCGGCCTCGAAGGATCGGGCGAAGGCCAGCGGCGCGTCGGGGGCTTCGGGCTCCGGAGTCATGAGGGGGTTTTACCCGCTGCGGCGTCTGGCGTCGATGCGCAATTGCGGCGGCCCGAACGGGTGCGGCGTCCCCGCCCGCGGATTGCCGCCACCGGCCGCGTCTGCTACGTCGCCGTTCGCACCCCTCGCGAAGTCGAAACCGAGCGATACGTGGATTCGGGGGTGAACGTCGTGAACGACATGTTGATCTGATCTCGGATCAACATGACCTATATCGTGAGGCCCGGGCCGGCGTCACGGCGGGCGCGCCAGCCAGGCCCACCGCACCGGGAGATCGTCCGTGAGCTATATCGAGCAGGTCCTGCTGCCCGACGAAACCGTGATGAGCTGGACGCATCTTCATTGGTTCGTCTATCTCCGCGGCATCGTCACCATGGTCCTGGCCTTCGCGCTCATCATCGCCGGCGGCCTCGCCGGTGGCCGGCCGTCGACCTACCTGCACGTCGCCGCCGCCTTCGCCTTCCTCCTCGGCTGCTGGCTGCTCCTCGTCGCCTGGCTCCGGCGCATGTCCACCGAACTTGCGGTGACCGACCGCCGGGTCATCCACAAGAGCGGCATCCTCGGCCGCACCACCCATGAAATGAGCCTCGAAAAGGTCGAGAGCGTCGAGGTCCGGCAGTCCATTGCCGGCCGGCTCTTCAATTACGGCACGGTCATCGTCCGCGGCACCGGCTCGACCTGGGAACCTTTCCCGCGAATCGCCGACCCCCTGGCGTTCCGCAGCAGCATCACCGCCGCCTGATTCCGCGCCTCAGCCCCGGGGCGCCTGGCGGGCAAGCCGGGCGATCACGGCGTTCGCCTCGCGGATCGCGCGCCCCTCATCCCCGGTTCGCGCGAGGCACTCATTGGCGATCTTCGCCCAGAGTTCCCGCAATTCGGGCGTGTTCGCCCGGTGCGTATGGCGTTCGGCCTCCTCCGCGTGCCACGGCATGTCAGGCTCCCTCCGTCGAATCGATCACCACCAGCAATTCGCCCGCGAGCGGCGAGGGGGCGCGGTCGGCCGGCAGCGTCGCCGCGATCCGCGCATCGTCCCGGGAAGCCGCCTCCTGTTCGGCGTCGAGCACGCCGTGGCGATCGAGGAACCGGTTCATCGCCGCCGATATCCGCACGCATCCCTGCGAGCCCGTCTGGCCGAGGCGCGGTTCCAGGTAATCCGGGTCGGTTGCATGCACCAGCAGCCGGATCTCGCCGGTCTCGCCATCGCTCCGCCAGCCCTTTTCCGCGACCCGCCAGCCGAAATCCCACACCCGCATCCCCTTCAGGCCCAGGCCGCGGATATGGTTCTCGTTGAACGTGCCGAGCGCCCGGTAGTCGAGAATGCCCGTCGTATGGGCAAACACGCCGACCGGGGTGATGAAGTATCCCCGCCGCCCGGCCTGCCCGGTTGAAACGGCGTCGCACCCGACCACGTCCCACGCCCCGGCGGGCCGCGCCGCGACGATGCAGAGACGCTGGACCCGCGGATTGCGATCGACGACGACGATGAGCTGGCTCCGGGTGACACCCACCCCGGCCGCCGCCAGCCCGCGCCGTGCCGCCGC
>NZ_AFPR01000195.1:0-1604 GCF_000219295.1 Acidiphilium sp. PM | reverse complement strand
CCGGCGACGCTGCCGGTCAGCCGCGAGACCGGCCCGGTGGTGCCGGCCACGGTGAAGGGGGTGCCGTTGTATTGCGCGTCGATCGCCAGCTGCAGCGGCGCGTCGAGCGAGGCGGCGCGGCCGGTGAAGCGGGCGATGTGCAGGACGGTGGGCTGCGGCGTCGCCAGCGCGGCGGGCTGGCCGGCGTTGAGCGGGACCAGCGCCATCGGCGGGTGGTAGGTGATCGTGCCGTTCTCGATCGAGACCGATTGCAGGGCGACGCCGGCCGCCGGGCCGGATGCGGACCCGGTGCCTGACCCGGTGCCGGCGGGTGCCGGGGCGCCCTGGCCGATCAGCCAGTCGGGCGTGCCGGTCGGCCCGTATTCGAGGTTGATCACCGGATCGACCAGCACGAGATCGAGGATGTTGAGCTGGTGGCGCAGCAGCGGCAGCAGCGCGACCTTCGCCTCGATCCGCCGCAGGGTGGCGAGATTGGTGTTCTGGTAGCCGGGCGGATTGGCGATGGTGATGCCGGTGGCCGAGATCGTCGGCACCAGCGAGAGGCTCATGCGCAGCCGCCCGTCGATGCTGACGGGCCGGTGCAGCGCCCGTTCCGCCGCGGCGATCACCTGCGGCTTGTAGCTGTTGGGATCGAAGCTCGCGAGGAATAGGCCGATGACCGCGAGCGGTGCCAGAATGACGATCGCGACAACGATGACCGCGATGCGCCGGAAGGTCCGTCTTGCCTGCATGATCAACCCCTTACGCCAAAACCGCGATCGTTGCGAGGGCGGCGGCGCGGGATTGCGCTGAATTCAGAACCCGAACATGTGATCGAACGAAAACGCGCCATGCCCGAGGCCGGCGCCGTCGTGCTTGCCGTGATAGCCGAACAGCCGGCAGGTCGCGTCGCGGATGATGACATAGCCGCCGGCGGCGCGCGCCAGCACCTCGGCGCCGAAGATCCGCCAGGGCTCGACGATGGCCGAACCCGAGCAGGCGATGGCCAGTTTCTGCTCGGCCAGCACGCGGCTCTCGGCGTCGTGCAGCATCAGCACGGTGGCCGAGTGCGGATGCCAGGCGGCGGAGGCGGGGTAGGTCAGCACGCAGAAGCTCGGCCGCGTCGCGCTGCCGAGATCGAGGAACAGCCGGGTCGACAGGCCGGGCGGCGGGCCGGAATAGGATTGCGGCTCGCCCTTCCAGGTCATCAGCGTGTTGAACACGTGCGCGCCGAAGCTGGTTTCGGCGGCGTGCGAGCCGTCCCGCGCCTCGTAGCGGAACAGGCCGTGCAGCCATCCATCCGCCTCGCCACCCCCGGCGAAGTCGTAGACCAGCTCGCCATGCCCGCCCTCCGGCAGCGCGCCCTCCGGCAGCACCTCGTCGAGATCGATGGCGCAGGCATGGTCGCGCGGGAGCGTGCCGGGCCGGTGCTCGGCCACCTTGCGTCCGTCCGGCGCGAAGACGTCGAGCCGGAGCGGAAGGTCAGCCTGGGTGTGGGCCATCGGCGTCGGCAGCGCGACCGAGCGGAACCGCTCCCGCGGCAGGATCGGGAAGGGGAGCAGAAAACCGCGGCCGAGCAGCGGCGAGAGGCTGCGGATCGCCGGATCGGGGCGGAGGTCGGCGCG
>NZ_AFPR01000196.1:0-1551 GCF_000219295.1 Acidiphilium sp. PM | reverse complement strand
CGTTGCCGAGCGAGACGATGCCGCCGGCGAGCGCGAGGCTGCCCAGCGCGAGCGAGGCGGTGCCGGCTTCGCGCAGCAGGGCGCCGGTGCCCAGCGCCGATGCGCCGAAGGATGCCGTGCCACCCAGCTCGAACGTGCCGGCGGCAGCGGTGCCGAGGGCAAGCCCGGCGGCGGCGAGGCTGCCGGTCACCTCAAGGACGTCATTGCCCGATACTGCCGCGCCGCCGACATCGATCGTTCCCGCCGCATCGAGAGTGCCGGCGATGCCCAGGGTGCCAGTCCCCTGCGCGTCGCCGACCAGCGCGCCGCCGCCGAGCGTCGCCGCCGCATTGGCGTCGAACAGGGCGAAGCCGCCGGCGCCGATATCGAGCGCGGCGCCGCTCGCGGGCAGATCGAACGTGCCGGCGAAATCATAGGCTCCGGCAACCGACACGGTGCCGGCGACCCCCGGCCCCTCGACCAGCAGCGGCGCGCCGGCATGGGGGCCGAGCAGCGCGACATCGCCATTGGCCGGCGGCGCGCCGCCCTGCCACGACGATCCGGCATTGAACAGGCCGCCATTGGCGCCGGTGAAGTCGAGCGTGCCGGCGGGGGCGATCGCGATGCCGATCGCGGCACTCAGCCCGGCGAGCCCGGTGCCGCCGGTGAAGTTCAGCACATCGCCCGTGCCGCCCGCCGGCGCGGTATAGTCGAGCGCCGCGAGTTCCGCGTTCAGGTCGAGCGCGTTGGCGGCCGAGAGCACCAGCGACCCCACGGCCGCGCCGCCGCCGGTGGCGATCTGCCCATGGCTCGCGCTGACGGTCAGTTGCAGCCCGGCGGAGCCGTCGCTCGGCACCAGCAGGCCGAGGCCGATGATCGGCGTGGCGATGCCGTTCACCGCCTCG
The DNA here is from genome assembly GCF_000219295.1 of Acidiphilium sp. PM. NCBI lineage: Bacteria > Pseudomonadati > Pseudomonadota > Alphaproteobacteria > Acetobacterales > Acidocellaceae > Acidiphilium > Acidiphilium sp. PM. The sequence goes on along the minus strand of NZ_AFPR01000196.1, from coordinate 667 downwards.
ATCGAGGCGCCGGCGGCCGGCACGTCGTTCAGGGTGAGCGCGGCGCTGCTCGCCCGCAGGCCGATCACCTGATCGCCGGCCGAATCCGTCTCCACCACCGGCGACACGCCGGCGGCCAGGCTGGCATGGATGGTGACGATCTCGCTCTGCGCGGTATTGCCGATGACGACGCCGGCCACCTCGAACGAAGTCGGGGACACATTGAAGACCGACAGGTTGGTGAGGGTGGGAAAGGCGATGCGGTCGCCGGGGCGGAAGCCGGCGAGCGTGGCGGCGAAATCCGTCGGGTCGTCGAGCACGAGGACGCCGCCCTGCTCGCCCAGGGTGCTGGCATACCCGGTGCCGTCCTGCCCCGCGCTGGCGCCCGGCGCGAAGCTGATCGTGGCATCGGCGCCGACGGTGACCGGCGTGGCGTTGAACACGCCGTAGAGCGGCTGCACGGCGCCGAGCTCCAGCACCGCCCCCGGCGCGATGGCGAGATCGATCGAACCGCCGATGCTGCCGGCGGCGATGCTGAGCGGCGCCGGGCCGAGGGCGAGAATCGTGCCCGGGCCGACGATGGTTTCCGCCTCGCTGAAATTGCCGGCCATCAGCAGGCCCGCGCCCTCGAGCGTGCCGCCGGCGGCAAGCGAGATGGCATTGTACCCGGTGTTCGGCGCCGCGCCGT
>NZ_AFPR01000197.1:0-8271 GCF_000219295.1 Acidiphilium sp. PM | reverse complement strand
GGCGACGGCGGCGCGCCACCAGGCCGATGCCGAGCAGGCCGGTGCCCAGCAGGGCGAGCGAGCCGGGTTCCGGCACGCTGGTGGAGACGCCCTGCGTGTTCACGCTGAAATCGAGCTGGGCCGCAACCGTATGCCGATCCGCGTAGAACAGAAGGAGATTATGCGACCCGGCCGAGAGCGTCTGCGTGACATAAGTGGCCGGCACGGTGTTGTAGGCATGGACGCCGCCGGCATCGATGACCAGATTGCCATCGATGAACAGGTAGGCGGCGTCGTCTGCCTGCAAGTTGAAGCTCACCTTCTCCGCCGTCGGGAGGTTCAGATCGCCGCTGTAGATCGCGGTCTGGAAGGCGGATGAATCACTGCTTCCGGTGCCGTTCGGCGGAAACAGCTTGGCATTGCTGTATGGCAGGCTAACGGTTCCGGTGCCCGTCTCGTTCGTCCACCATTGCAGTTCGCCGGTTGTCTTGTTGATGGTCTGGTAGTTCGCGCCGCTCGCCGGGTTGTAGACCGGCAGGCCGTTCGGGCCGAGGGTGGACTTGACGTCGTTATTGTAAACGATGTCGCAGCAGCCGGCGCTGGCTCCGAAATCTGGGCTGGCGGAGGTCATCGTGTAGTACGTGACGTTGAGCTGGCTGGTGATCGCGCCGGCCTGGGCGGCGGTGGCGGTGGCGATCAGGCCGGCCAGGGCGATCGCGGCGGTTCGCACCGCTGGGAAAAGCCGGGTCTTCAAATTCATGACGATAGCCCTCTCTCGGAATTGCATGCTAGCTCTCTGGCAAAGGCAAAAGCAAAAACGATGCCAGAAAATCTTATCATTATTTTTCAATTGTTTATTGGCCAACCGTTGGCATGAACGGGGTGGCGTGTAAAATTTTCCGACACGCAGATTTCACGCGTTCGTGAGCATCTTGCGCGGTTTCCGGTTCATCCCCTGTCCATCCGGCGCGGTCCGTCGCCGCCGCGTCGCGGATGCGGGCGGCGGAAGCCATGCCCGTCAGGCAGTTGGCCGCCGGACATCATGTGACGCCGCAACATCCTGCACGCAATGCGGGTGGCGCCGGCGATGTCACGAAGTTTTTGGTTGTTCCCGAGGTAAATCCAGTGTTAAATTTCGGCAATGGCCTCGGAAATCATACACTCCGGTGACCGCGTGAGCATTGGCGATCCGACGATCCTGTCATGGCGGGCGCTGGGACAGCTGGTCGTCGTGCAGGTGGGCCGCAAGCTGCGGAATTCGCCGGATTCGCTGGGCATTCCGGCGGCATCCGCCATCGTTCTCGCGACACTCTGGGCGCTGGCCGAGCTGACCGGCATGACCGGCAACACGATCGACCTCAGCATCCCCCCGGTCGCGGTGACGATGCAGTCGAGCGGGATCGGCAAGGCGTTCTGCCAGGCGCCGGCCGCGGGGCCGGGTGCCGCGGGGCAGTGGACGGCGCCGATCTATGCCTGCGGGACCGGCGGGATCACGGGGCCATCCGGGCCGCTCAGCGTCGCCCCGGACACCGACGGGCGGATGATCCTTGAGACCAGCATGGGGGTCGCGTCGATCTACGCGGTGATGATGGCGAACACGGACAGTTCCGGCGCCATCGGCGCGAGCGGCGCCGAGTTCCGCGACGGCTACGCGTTCAGCCCCGCCTTCGTGACGGCGAGCGGCCTGTCGATCACCGCGCTGTCGCGCCAGTGCGAGGCCGGATTTTCGCCGGCGCCGCCGACCATCGCCAACCGGACGCCCTATGGGGCGGGCCAGGCCAGCTACGCGCCCGGCACGCCCTCGGTGACCGCGAGCGGCGGCTTCGTCTGCGGCGGGACCAGGATCGTCGAGGGCGATCTCGACCTGCCCGACTGAACCGGACGCGCGGCCTCAGCCCGCATCCGGCGCGAAGGCGCGCAGCAGCGCAGACTGCGCCTTGTAGACCGCCTGGGTGCGGTTGGTGGCGCCGATCTTGCGCATGATGTTCTTGATGTGGACCTTCACCGTGCTTTCGCTGACGCCCAGCTCGTAGGCGATGATCTTGTTCGCCTTGCCCTGGCGCAGATGGGCGAAGACGAGCTTCTGGCGCGGTGTCAGGAAATCGTCGCCCGGCGCGAAGCCGGAGGGGGGCGGCGGACGGTCGTCGAGCAGGAGATCGACCGGGGCGAACCGGCCGCCCGCCTGGACGAAGCGGATGGCGGCGACGGCGAGCGGAATGCCGACCATGCGGGTCGGGACGAAGCCCTGCGCGCCCTCCTGGAACAGGAGGCGGACGAAGCCGGTGTCGGGCGTCTCGGCGGCATCGTGCAGGACGACGATCGGCAGGCCGGGAAAGGCCTCGCGCAGGGCGGCGATGTCGGCGAGGACGGCCTTCGCCGCCGGCCCGTCCTCATGCGCGTGGCAGAGCAGGAGATCGAACCCCTCGCCGGCCGCATCGATGCAGTCCTAAGCGGTGACGAAGCTGCGGACCGCGAAATCGGCGCCCTGGGCGACGAGGGCGCTGGCGAGGCATTCGCGCGTCAGCCGCGAGGAATCGACGAGGCCGATCCGGGTGCGCCCCGGCACCGCCGCCTCGACCGCGGCGGCGCGGACGGGCGATGAATAAGGGAGGCGCGGACGCTCCAGCGATCGCGCCAGAAAGGGCACGAACGGCGTCGCGACCGCCCCTTTTTCGGTATTATTCTGCTGCATTTCGAGTCTTCCCGGAAATATTGCAAAATGACGAATGTCGGCGGTTCATTTCCGCCATCTATTCGGACAATAAATAAATCGGAAATGATATTGCCGGGATTAAGAATTGTAATACAAGGTGACCGTCCGGGAGACCGGTGCATGTAAGTCTCGAAATATCGAAATAACGCGACGGACTGTAACGTTGTATGGGATTTGTCGTTATTTTCGAGAAATGAAGGGATGCCGCGCCGACGGCCGGCGCGGGGCCGGCCGCCGGCTTGCGGCCCGAGTCATTTCACCTGGGAGACCAGCTTCGCGGTCGAGGACTGGGCGGCGGAATAGGTCAGCGCCGTCTTGCCGGCGGGGTAGCCGTTCTTGCTCAGGATGAAGGCCATGATGTCGGCATAGTCCTTGTGCGGCAGGCTGCCGGGGGCGCCGGCCGGCATCTGCTGCGACAGCTCGTCGAAGATCGCGGCGACGGTGTAGTTGTTCGAGGCGCTGGCGAAGCCCTGGCCGACCAGGGCGGGGCCGCTGATGCCCTGCAGGTTCTTGCCGTGGCACATCGAGCAATGGGTCTCGAAAGCCTCGTGCCCGGCCTTGGCCTGGGCCTTGGTGTAGAGGGCGGGAAGCGGGGCGGCGGCGGCGATCGCGGTGCAGAGACCCGCCGCGGCGAGACCGGCGAGCAGGCGCGCATCCGGGCGGCGCAGGGTGCGGGAGAGGCGTCGGAGCATCAGGGGTATCCTTTCAGCGGGTGAACCGGCGGGCGAGCCTGCCCGCCGCGAGTCACGGGGTATGGTAGGGGGCGACGAGACGGGCAAGGGTTCCGTCCTTCGCGAGATGGGCGAGCGCCGCATCGAAGCGGCGGGCCGCGGCGCGGCCGGATGCGGTCGGCGCGTAGAGGGCGACGACCGACCAGTTGGCGTGCGGCTGGCGGAGCGGGCGCTGGTGGAGGTGCATTCCGTCCCGCGCCAGGGCCTGTTCGAGCAGCGGCTGCCAGAGCAGGGCATAGGCGATCTCGTGCCGCTTGAGGGCGGCGAGCACGTGCGCGGGCGTGGAATACTGGTGCTCGGCGAGGCGCGCGCCGGGCCCCGCGCCGAAATAGGTCGTCGGCACGGTGAGATAGACGACGCCGACCTGCGTGCCCGGGGCGAGGCGCGAGAAGGCGGGCGGCGGCGCTTCGCCGGCGATGACGAAGCCGGTCTTCACATAGGGATGCGTCGCGGCGACGCCGGGCGGCAGCGCCGGATCGCCGGTCTCGACCGGGAAGCCCATCACGAGGTCGCAGCGCTGGCGGGCAAGCATGCTGAAGAAGCGCGGCTTCTTCGCATTCAGCGCGTCGGTGCCGTCACGCGTGTCGATGCTGACGATGCGCGGGGCGACGCCGTCGAGCCGGCCGATGGCGGCGGTGAGCGCGCGATCGACACGCTGCATCGGATTGGCGCGGTCGATGCAGACCGTGGGGCCGGCGGCGCGGGCGGAGGCGATGCCGCACGCCGCCAGCACGATGCCGGCCAGCGCGGCGCGGAGAAGCCCCGGCCGCCGAAGCGGCCGGGGGTGCCTGCGCTCAGCCATTGAGCGCGAAGACATGGAGCTGGCCGCCGCGCGGCGCCTTGGCGAGCGAGGCGCCGAGCTTGCCCGACCACAGCGGCCACACGCCGCCCCAGCCCGACCAGACCGCGACATACTGCTTGCCGTCGATCTCGTAGGACATCGGGTTGGCGATGATGCCGGAGCCGAGATAGGGGCTCTTCCACAGGATCTTTCCGGTCTTGGCGTCGAAGGCGTAGAGATGGCCGTCCGCCGTGCCGGAGAAGACGAGGCCGCCGGAGGTCGCCATCGCGCCGCCGTCCCACGGCTCCTTCGTGCGGTGCTGCCAGACCTGCTTGCCGGTGGACAGATCGATCGCCTGGATCGAGCCCATGTGGTGCGGCGAGGCGGGGTCGGGCTTCATCTCGAAGGTTTCGCCGAGATAGGGCAGGCCCGCGGCGTAGCTGACCGGAACGCCCTTCATCGTCATGCAGGCGTGCAGCGTCGGCACATAGGCCATGTTGGTCGCGGGATCGACCGCGCCGGGCCACCAGTTCTTGCCGCCGAGGAAGCTCGGGCAGGTGAAGATCTGCTTGTCGAGCGCGGGGCGCAGCTTCATGTTGTTGACGGCCTGGCCGTCCTTGATCCCGGTGATCGAGGTGTCGTGCACGAAGGGCACGGCGTAGATCAGCTTCCCGGTCTCGCGGTTGATCGCGTAGAAATAGCCGTTGCGGTTGGCCTCGACCAGGGCGTGGTAGGGCTTGCCCTTGTAGGTGATGTCGGCGAGCTGGGCGGTGTTCACGCCGTCATAGTCCCAGGTGTCGTTGCGGGTGTACTGGTAGTGCCACTTGATGGCGCCGGTATTGGGATCGATCGCGATGACGCTGTCCGAATACAGGTTGTTGCCCGGGCGCATCGAGGCGAGCCACGGGCCCGGATTGCCCACACCCCAGAAGAGCTGCTTGGTCTTCGGATCGTAGGTGCCGGTCATCCACGGGCTGCCGCCGCCGTGCTTGTAGGCGCCGGCCGGCCAGGTCTTGCCGCCGGGCTCGCTCGGCGAGGGAATCGTGTAGGTCTTCCAGAGCAGCTTGCCGGTCTGCGCGTCGAGCCCGACGATGAAGCCGCGGGCGCCGTATTCGCCGCCGCCGGAGCCGATGATCACCTTGCCGTCGACGATCATCGGGGCCTCGGAGATCGAGTAGCCGATGCCCGGCTTCTCGAGCGCGACGTTCCACAGCACCTTGCCGGTGGTCGCATCTAAGGCGAGGACGTGATTGTCCAGCGTGCCCATGAACACTTCGTTGCCGTAGACGGCGACGCCGCGGTTGTTCACGTCGCAGCAGACCGTCTTCAGCGCGGTCTTCGGCAGGTCGTAGTCGTATTCCCAGAGTTTCTGGCCCGTCTTGGCGTTGAAGGCGATGAGATGGTCGAGCGGAGTGGTGGCGAACATGTAGTCGCCATTGACGATCGGCGTGCCTTCGAAGCCGTTGGGGATGTCGATTTTCGCCGATGACCAGGCGGGTTTCAGCGAGGCGACGTTCTTCGTGTTGATCTGCGCAAACGGCGCGTAGTCGTCGCCGGCGTAGCTGCGGTTGAACATTAGCCAGCCCTTCGAGGCGGCGGCGTTGTCGAGCCGGGCCTGGGTAACGCTCGGGTAGGCAGGCTGCGCCGAGGCGGCGCCGGCGGCGAGCAGCGTGCCGGCGAGGGCGCCGATCAGCGCGGTTCCGGTTCTGGCAAATCTGGACTTCATGAAGATCTCCCTAAGAGGTTTCTGGTGTTGTCAGGATCAAAGAGCGGCGGTTTGTTGCGCCGTCAGGTTAGGGGAGCCCGGGCGGCGGCGAGCATCGCGGCTTCCTCTCCGGAGAACAGCCGCGAGCGCACATGAAAGCGCAGCCCGGTGCCGTTGTCGAGCGAGAACATGCCGCCGATCCCCTCGACGACGTCGATCACGAGCTGGGTGTGACGCCAGTACTCGAACTGCGACGCGCTGATGTGGAACGGCGCGCCGCCGATGGCACCGAGGCAGATATCGTCAGGGGAAACGACGAAATCCGCCTGCGGGTAGCACATCGGCGCCGAACCGTCGCAGCAGCCGCCCGACTGGTGGAACAGGACCGGGCCGTGACGCGCCGTCAGCTCGGCGATCAGCGCGAGGGCCGATGGCGTCGCGGTCACGCGCGGGATGGAACCCGGTCCCGTCATGGTCAGAAGAAGCCGAGCTTCTTCGGGTCGTAACTAACCAGCATGTTCTTGGTCTGCTGGTAGTGGTCGAGCATCATCCGGTGCGTCTCGCGGCCGATGCCGGACTGCTTGTAGCCGCCGAACGCCGCGTGCGCCGGGTAGAGGTGATAACAGTTGGTCCAGACGCGGCCGGCCTTGATGCCGCGGCCGAAGCGATAGGCGCGGTTGGCATCGCGCGTCCAGACACCGGCGCCGAGGCCGTAGAGCGTGTCGTTGGCGATGGCGAGCGCCTCGGCCTCGTCCTTGAAGGTCGTCACCGAGACGACGGGGCCGAAAATTTCCTCCTGGAAGATCCGCATCCGGTTGTGGCCGCGGAAGATGGTGGGCTGGACGTAGAACCCGTCCGCGAGCTCGCCGCCGAGCGCGGCGCGGCCGCCGCCGGTGAGCACTTCCGCTCCTTCCTGGCGGCCGATGTCGAGATAGGAGAGGATCTTCTCGACCTGCTCGCTGGAGGCCTGGGCGCCGACCATCGTCGCCGCATCCAGCGGGCTGCCCTGGCGGATCGCCTGCACGCGGGGGACGGCGCGCTCCATGAAGCGGTCGTAGAGGCTTTCATGGATCAGCGCGCGCGACGGGCAGGTGCAGACCTCGCCCTGATTGAGCGCGAACATCGCGAAGCCTTCCAGCGCCTTGTCGAGGAAGTCGTCATCCTCGGCGGCGACGTCGGCGAAGAAGATGTTGGGCGACTTGCCGCCGAGCTCCAGCGTGACCGGGATCAGGTTGTGGCTGGCATATTGCATGATCAGCCGGCCGGTCGTGGTCTCGCCGGTGAAGGCGATCTTGGCGATGCGGCTGGAGGAGGCGAGCGGCTTGCCGGCCTCGAGGCCGAAACCGTTGACGATGTTGAGCACGCCGGGCGGCAGCAGGTCGGCGATCAGCTCGGCGAGGACGAGGATGCTGACCGGGGTCTGCTCGGCCGGCTTGAGGACGACGCAGTTGCCCGCCGCCAGCGCCGGGGCGAGCTTCCAGGCCGCCATCAGGATCGGGAAGTTCCAGGGGATGATCTGGCCGACGACGCCGAGCGGCTCGTGGAAGTGGTAGGCCACGGTGTTGTGGTCGATTTCCGAGAGCGTGCCTTCCTGGGCGCGGATGCAGCTCGCGAAATAGCGGAAGTGGTCGATGGCGAGCGGAATGTCGGCCGCGGTGGTCTCGCGGATCGGCTTGCCGTTGTCGACCGTCTCGACATAGGCGAGGAGGGCGAGGTTTTCCTCCATCCGGTCGGCGATGCGGTTGAGCATCAGGGCGCGCTCGGCCGGGGCGGTGCGGCCCCAGGACTCGGCGGCGGCGTGGGCGGCGTCGAGCGCGTGCTCGATATCGACCTCGCTCGACCGGGCGACCTCGGTGAAGGCGTGGCCGGTCACCGGGGTGACGTTGGCGAAGTAGCGGCCCTCGGCCGGGGCGACGAAGCGGCCGCCGATGAAATTGTCGTAGCGGGGCTTGAAGGTGAATCCGCCGGGTGCGGTTCCGGGCGAGGGGCGAATGGCGCCGTCGGGCATTGGTCTTCCTCCGTCCTGCGGCCCGACGTTCCGGGCCGCGCTGGTTGCTTCGCCAGGGAGGACTGCAAGCGCCGTGCCAAGGCCGGGACGCGGCCGAATCCGCCCGCCGGCGCGCCAGACGCGCCGGGCGCGGGACAGGCGGGACGTCCCGATCGGGGACACTGTCCCAAAACGGGACGTTTCGTATTGTTCCGTTGCATGGCGGGACGACGGCGCATAGTGTCAGGCAAACATGACGACGGCCGCCAGCAGGAGCGCGCCGCGACGATCGAGGAAACGCAGGACGGACTACGCCCATGGACCATCTTTCCACACATCACGACGACAGGTCCGCGCGGTTGCGGGCCGGCAAGG
>NZ_AFPR01000198.1:0-9027 GCF_000219295.1 Acidiphilium sp. PM | reverse complement strand
ATGGGCGAGCAACATTCGAACAAATCAGGAATGCATGATGTCTATATTATGGCGCCGCCGCCCGCAAGGGCGTTCCTCGCCCCGCCCGGGCGCCTCGCGGCGCGCCGCATGCCGGCCCGCTCCGTGATCGCCGGACCATCGTCCGACCGGAAAAGGATAACTTATTTATCAACGGGATAGAGCGCCGCATGCGATGCGGACGCGCCGGAGACCGCCCTGATCAGCAGGGCGAGATCGACAAGGGCGATCGCGCCGAGCAGGACGACCGTCAGCGCCATCAGCGGACGATCGTAGAGCACGACGCTTTTCGCGCTGATCCATTCGATCAGGGCGCGGAGACGGTGCCGCGGCGACGCCATCGCCTGATCGCCTCCCTCGGTGCGGACGTTCATGCCGGCCCGGCCCCGATCCTGCCGTGCCCGGCCATCGGCAAGGTCCGTCGTGTCGTCCCGATGCGGGTCATCGGCGTGCCGCGCCACGCCCGGCCGGCGGCATCAGTCTTCCCGGGCATGATCCATGATCTCCAGGCGGATCTGCACGCGGCCATCCGCCCTTTCGCACACCCGTCGCGCATAGGCATTCTGCTCGATGGAGACCGCCTTGCCGTTCACCAGCAGGAACCGGCCGCTGATCGGCTGGAACTGAAACCGGTCGATTTCCTTCCTGTTTATATATACGTCTTTTATGATATTTGAACTGTATGACATGTCGACAATGAAGCGGCATACCCGTGCCGAGATTTTGGAAATCAATATGCTGTAATGATTTATATTGTTTGAATTTACTGCAATATAAAGATGGCCATTATGGCTGTCCTGACTTTCGGCCGTATGTATGAATTGCCCCGTGTTAAATTCGGCATAATGAATGGCCTGATTGAAATACATCAGGCTCTTCTTGTTATTGAAACGGTAATTGGAAAGAAAGGAAATCCGGTTGACGTATGTATATTTCGCAAACGCCAGAATAAATCCGGACACCACCAGGCCAACGGCAAATCCAAACAGGACCCATTTTACGCGATAGACTATCGTCATCTCCGACCTCATTTTTGTTTATGGTTTTTATGATTTTTGTCGGAAAACTAGTCACAAATGATCAACAAAAAATTAACGGCCGTCTCTATAATTATCTCTTATCTTGTAATTAATACTTTCCTTATTTTTATGTCTTTTGTCGCCCTTGTCGCGAATGCCCCTTGCACGGCCGCCCTTCGCGTGCGTGCGCATCGGGCCGGCGCGCTTCCCTGCCTGGCGTCGCGAACGGAACCGCGTTCGCTCCCCGCACTCCGTCGCCACACGGTGCTGCCGCCGTCACGGCCTTGCGCACCGGCCATCGGCCGGCGCGATGCGTAACCGTCTGTATCAAAATATAAACAATGATCACATTCTAATGAGACTAGTTGTAATTAATTAACCGATGTGTCATGAAAAATCATTAATCGATATGTAATTAGACGATCGAATTTCAGGACCCCTTTCTTTCAACGGCCTTGGTTTCAGAGATCCGCGTTCAGGGAGATCATTTCTGACGGTAAGCCCCGGAGAGATCCGGGGCTTTTTTTTCGCAACGCCGCAGCGGCCGCGCCGTTCCCGGCGCCGCGCACCCGGATACGGGCGGCGCAAACAATCGCATATCCGCGCGAATTCGGGTGCCTCGCGGCCCGCGAACTGTGCCCCGCAAGGCACGATGACGGAGCAGGGCAGGGGGATGAAACCTCACGCAACCCGTTGATAGAACTGGCGACCCTGGCGTGACTCGAACACGCAACCACCCGCTTAGAAGGCGGGTGCTCTATCCAGTTGAGCTACAGGGCCGTGCGGCGGCGAACATCGCCCAATTCGCCGCCGAATGCCAGACCGGGCCGCCTCAGTGCGTCCAGTTCGCCCGCCGGTCCGCGCGGAAATTGTCGGCATAGGCCTTGGGCCGCCGGTGCCGCTCGGTCGGGATCTCGAGGTCGAAGGCGATTCCATGCTTCTCCGCATAGGCGATGGCCTCCTCGCGGGTCGCGAAGCTCAGCCGCACCTGGCTCGCCATCATGTCGCCGCTGCCGGTCCAGCCCATCAGCGGGTCGATCCGCTTCGCCATCGCCGGCTCGAACTCCAGCACCCATTCCCTCGTCTTCGCCCAGCCGGACTGCATGGCGGATTTCGGCGGCAGATAGATGCGGGCGCGATTCATGCGGCATTCCTCTCGGTCGGTCCGTCTCGGGGCGCCCGGATTCGAACCGGGGGCCTCTTGTACCCAAAACAAGCGCGCTACCAGGCTGCGCCACGCCCCGCACGGACGCTTGCTACTACAGCGCCTCCAAGGTGCGAGGCAAGCGCCTCACTTGTCGTCGCCGAATTGCGGCCCGATCACCTTGTCGCCGACATCGATGTCGTCCTTCGCGGTGATCCCGCCCTGCAATTCGATCGTCGCCGCCACCTTCACATGGCTGGAAATGATCCGCAGGCTCTGCGGCACCGTCTCGTTGGCGATATGCCGGATCGTCCCGTGCGGCCCGACGAACACCATGTCCAGCGGCACCAGCGTGTTCTTCATCCACATCTCGGACACCTGCGGCGGGTTCCACGGAAAGATCATCCCCTCGTCCGCCGCCACGCTCTTGCGGAACATCAGCCCGATTTCCTGCTGCTTCGGCGTCAGCGCCTTCTCCACCGTGAAGGTGAACCGCTTGCCGTGCTGGTTGACGATGGTGATCGTCTCGGTCGGCAGCTTCGCCTGCGGCCCGGTGATCGCCGCCGCGGCCACCCCGACGGCCGATCCGCCAGCAATCCCGGCCGCAAGGCAAATTCCCATCCAGCGTCTCATCGTCCTGCTCCTTGTTGCGTCACGCGGCGAGGCGGCGCACCTCGTCCCGCACCAGGCCCGCCTGCGGCGGATCGTCGAGGCGGGTGAGCCAGTGCGCCGGCCTCGGCCGCGACTGCCCGCGGAAATAGCTGATTCCCGCCAGCACGTCCAAGGCCGCCGGCGGCAGCGCCTCCGGCACCGCGTGCCCGTTCAGCACGCCCCACAACCCCGCCCAGGCCCGCCCGAGCGCATACGGGTTATACCCGCCACCCCCGAGCACGATCAGCCGCGGCGCCAGCCCGCGGATCGCCTCCAGCGCCGCCCACAACCCCCGGTTCGACAGCGCCAGCCGGCTCATCGGATCATCCGCCAGCGCATCCGCCCCCGGCAGGAACACGATCCCCTCCGGCCGCGCCGCCGCGATCGCCGGCACGATCCGCGCCTCCATCAGGAACGCCAGCTCCGCGTCGCAAAACCCCTCCGGCACGGCAAAATTGAACACCCCCGCCGCCGCGTCGCTCGTCCCCCCCGTCCGCGGCCACCGCCCCGCCTCATGCACGCTGATCGTCGTCACTCGCCCATCGCGCGCGAACGCCGCCTCCACCCCATCGCCGTGATGCGCGTCGAGATCGAGATAGACCAGCCGCTCCAGCCCGAGGTCGAGCCACTCCATCAGCGCCAGCACCGCGTCGTTGATATAGCAGAACCCGCTCGCCCGCGCCGGCCAGGCATGATGGTTCCCCGCCGCCGGCACATGCGCGACCCCGCCCTCTGCCGTCAGCCGTGCCGCCAGCATCGCGCCCCCCGCCGAGGTCGCCGGCCGCCGATACACCGCGCGATGCACCGGATTCCCCTCCGCCCCGATGCCGAACCGCGCCCGCACTTCCGCCGGCACCTCCTGCGTCCGCTCCGCCGCCTCCAGCGCGTCGAGATAGGCCGGATCATGAAACCGCTCCAGCGCCGCCCGCTCCGCCACCGGCGCCGTCCGATACTGCCCCGCCGCCAGCCACCCCATCGCCCGGATCAGATCCTCCGCCACCGGCGCCCTCATCGTCGCCAGCGGATGCGGCGGCGCCGCGATCGCCGCCCGATACACCTCCGCCCCGATCAGCACCGCCTTGCGCGTCCCGCTCATCCGCCTTGCCTACCCATCAAGCCCCGCCGTTGCTATAGGCTGGGCATGAGTGACGAATTGACAACGCTCGCGCAGGACGCTTCCCCCGCCAGCACCGGCGCCTTCCCCCGCCGCACCTTCGCGATCATCTCCCACCCCGACGCCGGCAAGACCACCCTCACCGAGAAGCTCCTCCTCTTCGGCGGCGCCATCCGCGAGGCCGGCATGGTCAAGGCCCGCCGCGAGCGCCGCAACACCCGCTCGGACTGGATGGCCATCGAACGCCAGCGCGGCATCTCCGTCACCTCCTCGGTCATGACCTTCACCTGGCGCGACGTCGTCTTCAACCTGCTCGACACGCCCGGCCACCAGGACTTCTCCGAAGACACCTACCGCACCCTCACCGCGGTCGACGCCGCCGTCATGGTCATCGACGCCGCCCGCGGCATCGAGGCCCAGACCCTCAAGCTCTTCGAGGTCTGCCGCCTGCGCGACATCCCGATCATCACCTTCGTCAACAAGATCGACCGCGAAGGCCAGGACCCGTTTTCGCTCCTCGATGAAATCGCGAACACCCTCGCGCTCGACGTCTGCCCCCTCGTCTGGCCCGTCGGCATGGGCGGCCTCTTCCGCGGCTGCTGGGACATCCGCGCCAACCGCCCCATCGGCCGCGTCGCCCCGGATGGCGAACCCGCCGAACCCGTCACCATCCCCGACGACCAGATGGCCGACCTGCGCGATGCCGTCGAACTCGCCGGCGCCTACCCCGCCTTCGACCGCGAAGCCTTCCTCGCCGGTCACCTCACCCCCGTCGTCTTCGGCACCGCGCTGAAGGATTACGGCGTCCTCGAACTCCTCTCCCTCCTCGCCGAACACGCCCCGCCGCCCACCACCCAGCGCGCCGAACCCCACCCCGTCCGCGCGGATCAAAAATCCGTCACCGGCTTCGTCTTCAAGGTCCAGGCCAACATGGACCCCAACCACCGCGACCGCATCGCCTTCACCCGCATCTGCTCGGGCCGCTTCCAGCGCGGCATGAAACTGCTCCACGTCCGCACCGGCAAGCCGATGGCGATCCAGGCCCCGATCTTCTTCTTCGCCCAGGACCGCTCCCTCGCCGAGGAAGCCTTCCCCGGCGACATCATCGGCATCCCCAACCACGGCTCGCTCCGCGTGGGCGACACGCTGACCGAAGGCGAAACCCTCCGCTTCACCGGCATCCCGAGCTTCGCCCCCGAAATCCTTCGCCGCGTCGTCCTGACCGACCCGATGAAAGCCAAGCAGCTCCGCCGCGCCCTCGAAGACCTCGCCGAGGAAGGCGTCGCCCAGGTCTTCCGCCCGATGCTGGGTGCTGACTGGATCGTCGGCGTCGTCGGCGCCCTCCAGCTCGACGTCCTGCAAGCCCGCATCGACGCCGAATACAAGATCCCCATCCGCTTCGAACCCGCCCCCTACGTCACCGCCCGCTGGATCTCTTCTCCCGACCCCAAACGCCTGAAAGACTTCATCGAAGCCAACCAGTCCACCCTCGGCCACGACCGCGACGACTCCCCCGTCTTCCTCGCCCGCGACACTTTTTCCCTCCGCTTCACCGCCGAACGCTGGCCCGAAATCACCTTCGCCACCACCCACCAATCCGCCTCATGATTCTGCTCCTCCTTCGCTTCGGTGGGGGAGGGGAACGGTGAAATGAGGGCAATGCGGGTTGAGCGACCGGAATCGACCCAATAAGGTCATCAACGCAGATTTCATCGCTTTTCTACGGCGGACGTTTACCGATAGGATATGAGCCGACCGGCTAAAATAAATAGAAGTGTATAATAAGGCAGGGAGTTGGATAACATGATTGAAGCGGTTGGATCGCTTATTACGACCGTTCTCAGGGTAGGAGTTCCAGTCTACCTTGCTTTATTTATTGCATCATCTCTATTATTATTTTTACCAGACGGCGCTGCACATCAGGTCGGAATTTCTGCATTCCGCCAAACGTGGCGTGGGTATATCGGTGCAACTTTTATCGTGTCCATAGCACTACTTGCTTCATCAGGATTGTCAGTAATATCGCGATCTTTGGGAAATAATCTTCATAATCGGCGCTTGCAGCGCTCTGTATTGGAAACCCTAGAAATGTTGACGGAGGATGAGAAACTATTTCTTCGCCCCTATATCATAGATGGCGCGAATACAAGAATGGCAAATATAACTAATGGAGTTGCCGGCGGATTGGTTGCGAAAGGTATTATTTTTCGTTCCTCGAACGTCGGTACTGTGTTTTCAGGTTTTTCTTACAATCTACAGCCCATTTCTCGGAAAATTCTTACTGGCAGACCAGATCTTCTAAATCCATGACGTCTAAACAGAATACTGAGAGGTGTGGCATGCTTACTAAAGATTTTCGAAAATTTGAATTTAAATCTTTTGACAAAGCAACAATGGCAAGAGTTGAGTCTTTATTTGATAATATGTTTTTAGAAACTCAATATGGAAGTCTGACGAAGGAAATTACGTTTCATGATGGCCAAAAAAATATTATAGAATTAATCAATCATAAATCAAATGATTTAGACAAGAAGCAACTTGATGAAAAACTTTTTGATATTGAGGGTCTTTCATTTAAAAGACCCATTCAAATTACATTTCAGTTATACCCTTATTCAGGTAGAAATACAGTAACTATTTCAATAAATGACTCTTCAGGGTGGCCGACTGGTGCAAATTTTTCTATATCATCAGAAGACAAATCGTTTGTTGATCGAAATATAAAGGCAATGGAGGATATTTTTAAAGATTGCCCGCCGGTCCAATTTTCAAAAATTAGCGTTTTTTATCATAATAATCCAAATACGTTTACTGCGATCATTGCCGTACTTTCATCTGTTTTATTTTATTTATTTTCGAATGAATTTATAAAAAATTATTTCAACATGAAAAAACCAGGAGATAATATTGTTTCTGCACTTTTTGTGGCGTCAATAATAGAGACAATATTTATGTATTATTTATCAGGTAAATTAGGAATTTTGTTTAGTAAGTTCGATTTTGAAATTGGCCCTGAATATCTGCGGAATGAAAAAAAATCAAGAGCAAGATTAATATGGCTTTTCAGTACTATATTTGCATCTATTGTTGCGCTGATAATTGGTTATTTGATTAATGCACATTAATTAAATTAAATTTTAGAAGATGGTGTATAAGAATGATAAGAAGTTTTAAGTGAAATGCGTATAGGTTACGGGCCTACATATAGTGTTTTGCGCAAGTGACGCGCAGCTCCATCGTGCGCAGAGCTTTCGGTCACGCCTCAGTGCACGGGGGATATCGACAGTCGCCTTCTGACCCCCCCCCACCGCCAGTGCGCCCAGAGTCGAAAATCTGGATCAAGCCCGACCATCAGCGCCCTACCGCCCGCAATAACTAAAAATAAGATACCCTGAAATCGACCGCTGATCGTATTCGACGTCGATCTCTCCCCACGGAAATGTCGCCGGCAGCTTCCGTTGCAGCCTTGTCTCCATCTCCGCCTTGAGCGCTGCGGTCCATCGCTGCTCATACGCTGGATCGACCGTGAGCCAGGTTCGATCCGTGATCCGCGACAGCGACGCCCGCATCAGACGCCCATCGGTGAAATACACGACCGCAATCCAATCCCGCCCCTCGAACGAGACAGGCTTCAGCACATACGACCGGTGCGGATCGTTGCGGACAAACTCCCGCGCACCCGCCCCGCGCGGCGACGCCCGGAACGCCGCCTCCGTCAGCCCCGGCCCGATCCGCTCCGTCGCGGAAATCGGAACAATGCCCGCCTCCAGCGTCATGGCCCCCACCGTAATCGTCCCGCCCACCAAATGGTGGCGCGGAAACCCGCCGCAACGCCAAACGCAAACGGCCGGATCGGTAATCTCCGATCCGGCCGCGCTCAGGCGCTCGGTGGCGCGATCGTCAGGCCTTGCGGCGCCGACGCGTGCTGATCAGCCCGAGGCCGAGAAGACCGGTCCCCAGCAGCGCGAGCGAGCCGGGCTCCGGAACCTTCGTCGCGTCCATGGTCAGCTGCGCCGGCGCGCCATTGGCCTCCACATAAAGAATCTGGAACGCCCCGGTCGGCAGGCTGTAGCTGTAGGGGTTGGTGGCGGTCTGCGGGTTCGCCTGGCCGGCAACCAGATGCGTCAGGTTGTCGGTGTAAAGGCTCGACCCATCGTCGCTGTTGATCGAACCGGCATAGATCGGCTGGGAGAGATATCCCTGGATTTCAAAGACGGTCGTCAGATTAAACCCGCTCGAGCTCATCTTGGTATTGAGAGTCGTTGCGCCGTTGAAGAATGTGACGGAGGACAGGGTGCCGCCGTACTGCAGGAAGCTCTGAATATTGCCATACCCGTTATTGGCGCCTGACCCCTGATACAGGTTGAGAGGGCCCGTATAGGTGAGGTTCGCGATCTTGTCGTTGCTATTGTTGAAAATCGTGTTGCTCGTATTGGCGAGCTGCGACGGATCGGTGCTCGAACCGGGGTTGGGATTGTATCCCTGCCACACGGTGATGTTGTACGTCCCGCTGACCGGCGTCGCATGGGCCGTGGCCACACCCGCGAGGCTGATCGCGCCGCAGGCCACAGCCCCGAGCAGGGCGGCCCTGAGCATCCCCGACCCGTTCCGTTTGTGTTGCATTCGTTTATTCCTTTGCCTGTGGGACCAAAATGTCCCGGTCTCGTTCGTGAAGCGGCCTGGCGGCGCCAATGCCAACGTTCGTTTCGAGAGCAAAAATCATGCCGACAAAATAAAATAAATGATTTCAATGGGATAAAGTTTCGGTCGCCGCAACGTGTAAAGTTTTCCGACACTTTGTCCGGAGACGGCGTCGAAAAAGCCGGGAGCCGTCCCGAAATCCGGCAGGCGGCTGATCCGCCGGCGCAACCTCCTTGCCCACCCCCGGCCGGTCATGCTTGTTAGCGGGAATGACGGCCGCCGCCCCCGCATCGTCCGGCTTCCTGCTCCGCTTCGCCGGCTTCATCGCCGCGCTCTGCGCCTGCGTCGCGGCGGAGGGCGTGCGCCACCGGCGCGGCAGCCTCACCATCCTCGCCTGGACCCGCCTGCGCCGCCTCTGCGCCCGCCTCGAAGCCCTTGCC
>NZ_AFPR01000199.1:0-4592 GCF_000219295.1 Acidiphilium sp. PM | reverse complement strand
GGGCGATGCCGGCCGCGGCGCGGATCGGCGCCGGCGGGACGCGCGTGGTGCGCGCCGGCTGGACCGACGCGTTTCTCGCCGAGCTGCGGGCCTTTCCCGATGGCGAGAAGGACGACCAGGTCGACGCGCTGGCGCGCGCCGAGGCGACGCTCGGCCAGGCGCCGGTGGCGGCGCGGATGGTGAATTTTTCTCTGATGGGGCGCTGAATTCATGTTCGAGACGATCTGCCAGACGATCCCGGCCGATCCGCACCTCGCGCCACGGGCGCGGCGGCTGGAGATCTATCGCCGGGTGCTGGACGGGACGATCTATGACGCGCTGCCCTATGCGTTCCAGGAGGAGCGCAACGGGGCGGGCGAATATGTGCCGCTGCGGGCGCGGCGGCCTTCGGTGCGCTACGGGCTGTGCCGGATCGTGGTGGAGGATTCGGTTTCGCTGCTGTTCAGCGCGGGGCATTTCCCCGCCGTCGAATGCGCGGAGCCGGAGATCGAGACGCTGCTGGCCGACCTCCTCGGCGAATGCCGGCTCAACGAGGTGATGATCGACGCGGCGCTGCGCGGATCGGTCGGCTCGGTGGCGATCCTGCTCCGGGTGCTGAAGGGGCGGTTCTTCTGTTCGGTGATGGAGACGCAATACCTGACGCCGCGCTGGCGGGAGGATGCGCCGGACACGCTGGAGCAGGTGACCGAGCTCTACAAGGTGCGGGGCGCGGAACTGATCGGCCAGGGCTATCAGGGGATCGATCCCGGCCAGACCTACTGGTTCCAGCGGCGCTGGGATGCGCAGGCGGAGACCTGGTTCGAGCCGGTGCCGGTGGGCGAAGGGCTGCCGGCCGCGCCGGATCGGGCGCGGAGCGTGCGGCATGACCTCGGCTTCGTGCCGATCGTGTGGATCCGCAACCTGCCGGGCGGCGAGGGCGCCGATGGCGCCTGTACCTTTCGCGCGGCGATCGAGACATCGATCGAGATCGATTACCAGCTGTCGCAGGTGGGGCGCGGGCTGAAATATGCCTCCGATCCGACGCTGCTGATCAAGGAGCCGGCGACGACCGACCGCGAGATGGTCAAGGGCGCGGGGAATGCGCTGATCGTCTCGGAAAAGGGCGATGCCAAGCTGCTGGAGATTGGCGGCACCGCCTCGGCCGCGGTGATCGACTACGTGCGGACGCTGCGCGAGTTCGCGCTGGAGAGCGTGCATGGCAACCGCGCCAGCGCCGACCGGCTGGCGGCGCCGCAATCGGGCCGGGCGCTGGAGCTGATGAACCAGGGGTTGATCTGGCTCGCCGACAATCTGCGGATTGCCTATGGCGAGGGCGGGTTGCTGCCGCTGCTGCGGATGGCGCTGCGGGCGGCGGCGCGGTTCGACGTGAAGGTGATGGGCCGGACGGTGCCGCGGGTCGATCCCGACCTGCGGCTGAGCCTGCGCTGGCCGCGCTGGTATGCCGCCTCGGCCGATGACCGGCTGAAGGAGGCGCAGGCGATCGCGACGCTGGTCAATGCGGGCCAGCTCTCGCGCGAGACGGCGGTGAAGAGTCTCGCCGCCAGTCATGTGATCGGGGATGCGGCGGCGGAACTCGCGCGCATCGCCGACGAGGGGGACCAACTGGAACGGAACGGGGCATGAGCGACGAATTCGCGGAGCACGAGGGGCTGCCGGACGAGCCGCAGGCGGCGCCTGAGGACTGGCAGGCCAGGGCGATGGCGGCCGAGCAAGCGATGGAGGCGCTGCGGCGCGAACACGCCGAGCGGCTGCGGCGGGCCGAACTCAGGATCGAGGCGGTCAGGGCCGGCATGATCGATCTTGACGGGCTGAGACTGATCGACCCGGCGGCGATGACGCCGGCCGAGGACGGCACGGCGCCGGACGCGGCGGCGCTGATGGCGCAGCTGAAGCGGGACAAGCCCTGGCTGTTCGGCGCGCCGTCATCGTCATCCACGGCGTCGGTGCCGCGGGCGGAGCCGCCGCGCGCCCGCCATGCGACCGAGCTGAGCGAGGCCGAGTGGCGCGCGGCGCGTGCCGAACTGCTTCGGCGCGCCGGGGGCTGAGCCGGCCGCCGGCCGCTTTCAACAAATTAACGCGTTGTCAGACAACCGTGCCCCGCGCGACGGGGTGCGGCGAATTGCGTCATCCAGAAGGAACACGACATGGGTATTTCGAATTTTCCCGCCTCGCTGCAGCCGATCATCCAGCAGGGCTTCCTCGAGCGCGAATTCGAGCAGGCGCTGCGCTCGCGGCTCGGCTACCGGATGGTGGCGGATCGCGAGAGCTTCGCCGTCGGCATCGGCGAGACGCTGACCAAGACCCGCGCCGGGCTGAAGCCCTCGGTCACCACGCCGCTGGCCGCCGCGACCAACACCAATCTCGATAACGGGCTGACGCCGCAGGGCTGGGGTGTCGAGCAGTATACCGTGACGCTGAATTTCTACGCGGCGACGCAGGACCTGAACATGGTGACCAGCCGCGTCGGCATCGCCTCGCAGTTCCTGCAGAATGCCGCGACCAATGGCGAGCAGGCGGCGCGCAGCCTTGACGAGCTGGCGCGCAACGCGTTGTTCGCCCCCTATTTCGGCGGCAACACACGCGTGAGCGCCACGCTGGCGAGCGCGGCGCCGAGCATCGAGGTCGATGATATTCGCGGTTTCACCACCGTTTTCGTCAACGGCGTGCAGACGGCGGTTTCGGCCAGCTATCCGCTGACGGTAACGGTGGGTTCGAATACGTATCTGCTCATTGGCGTGACGCCGGATGTCAACAACGCATCGTCGGCGCCGGGCGGGATTTCGGGAACCCTGACCTTTTCCAACGACGTCAGCGTGTCTGACGGCACCGCCGGCAATGCGGTGCGCGCCGCGACGGCGAGTGCCATCGTCCGGCCGCAGGGGGCCGGGACGACCAGCGCGCTGCAGGCGACCGACACGCTGACCATGTCCGCCCTGCTCGATGCGGTGGCGACGCTGCGGCAGAACGCGGTGCCGGAAATCGACGGTGTCTACAACTGCTATCTCGATCCGGTCTCGGCCCGGCAGCTCTTCGCCGATCCGGATTTCCGGCAGCTGTTCCAGGGCGCGACGTCGAGCAACGCGGTGTTCCGCCAGGGCATGGTCAACGACTTCCTCGGCCTGCGCTTCATCACCACCACCGAGGCCTATGTGCAGTCGCATCCCACACTGGCGGGGCTGTACATCCGCCGGCCGATCGTCTGCGGCAAGGGCGCGCTGATCGAGGCGGATTTCGCCGGCATCGGCGCGGACGACGTCGCGCCGAAGGATGCGCTGGTGCACATCATCGACGGTGTCGCCATGGTCACGCGCGAGCCGATCGACCGGCTGCAGCAGATCATCGCCCAGTCCTGGTACTGGATCGGCGGGTTCTGCGCGCCGTCCGACACCACGACGACGCCGAACACCATCCCGACCGCGACCAATTCCAACTTCAAGCGCGCGGTGATGATCGAGCATATCGGCTGAGGAGGGGGCGAACATGTCAATCGGGTCCTCGCTTCCCTTCAGGCCATCGGGCACCGCGTCCGTCGCCGCCTCGACCAGCGCGGCGTCGACCGCGCTTTCCGGCGGCGGGTCGAGCCTGCTCGTCTACAACGCCGCGGCGTCCGTCGCGTTCGTGCGGCTGGGCACCGCGGGGATGAGCCCGGCGAGTGCGGCGGATACGCCGGTGCCGCCGGGCGGGCGCATGCTGATCGATTCCGGGCGGCTGGTGAGCGAGGCGAGCGCCGTGCTCGCCTCGGGCGCCGGCACGGTCTATTTCACCCGCGGCGACGGCTCGGTCTACTGACATGTCGGGCAGTGTTTCGAGCGCGCCCGGCACGCTGAGCGAGGCGCAGAAGGTCGATGTGCGGCGGTTCTGCGGCTATCCGGCCTATGGCGCCGGGGCGGCGGGATTCCAGTCCTGGCGGTTCTTCCAGGCCTACGGCACGCTCGAATACCGGATGAACAACCTGGCGGCGGAAGAGGTGGCGGTGGTGGCGAACTACCTCGCCACCCTCGCCGCGCTGGAGGTCGCGATTCCGGAGGCGAGCGGCAATCTCGATACCGAGGCGGCCGCGGGCTGGCAGCACAACGCCAACGAGGTGCGCGACCGTGCCGCCCTGTTCGACCAGTGGCGGCGGCGGCTGTGCGGGTTTCTCGGCCTGCCGCCGGGGCCGGCGCTCGGCCCCTCGGATGGCATCACCCTGATCGTTTGAGGTCTTCATGGATGGAACGCGGCTGGCGGACCGGATCGCCTTCGGCGGCGGCATGGCCGCGCGCAAGGCGGGCGTGATCTGCGACGCCTACCGGCCGCGCGACGGGGCGTGCCCGATCGTCGCGGCCAACCGGCTGGTGCGGCTGGGCGTGCTGGTGTTGCCGGTCTCGGGCTCGGTGCGCGGGCCGGCGCCGCTCGGCCTGCCCTATCGGCAACTCGTGCTGGACCAGGCCTATGTGCGCGGCGGGGATTATGTCGCCGGGCCGGCGGGGACGTTTCTCGTGGTGAGCAACGAGCCGCCGGCGCCGGTGCTGGGGGCGCGCTGCAACGAGACGCTGTCGATCTGGCGGCCGGCGGCGCAGGCGGTGCCGGGGATCAATCCCTATGGGGCGATT
>NZ_AFPR01000200.1:0-1682 GCF_000219295.1 Acidiphilium sp. PM | reverse complement strand
ACTCAAGTGGACACTCGTAAAATCAACATATTCGTGACCTGATCGGCGCTGAAATTCACTCCGGATCTCAGCGCGGGACACCAGGGCACGGTATGCGACCACGGACCGGAACCGTTCGATGCGAAGACTGATCATGACCGCGGTCGCCCTGAGCCGCCGCCACGCGCGGGCGGTGATCGCGGCCTATCTGGCCGCGATCGTGCTGGGGCTCGCCTATACGTCGTCCCATCTCGGGATCGACACCAATACCGATCACCTCTTCGCCGCCAGCCTGCCCTGGCGGCAGGAGCAGATGAAGTTCGACCGGGCGTTCCCGCAGTTCCAGAACCTCATCGTCGCGGTTGTGCGCGCCGATGTGCCGGAGACGGCGGACGCGACGGCGAAGGCGCTGGCCGCGAAGGTGGCGGAGGACAAGACCCATTTCCACGATGCCTCGCGCCCCGGAACCGGCAGTTTCTACGACCGCGACGGCCTGCTGCTGCTGCCCGAGACGCAGCTCGCCACATTGCTGAACTCGATCGTCACCGCCCAGCCGTTTCTCGGCCAGCTCTCGGCCGATCCCTCCGCCGCCGGGCTGTTCAAGGCGCTCGACCTGATGGCGGTGGGCGTCGGCGCGGGGCAGGCCAACCTCGCCCCCTACCGCGCCCAGCTCGACACCTTCCGCAAGGCGCTGGCGGCCGCGGCGGCCGGGCATCCCGCGCCGCTCTCGTGGCAGTCGCTGCTGATGCCGGGGGTGGCCGCGGAGCAGGGCAATGTGCGCTTCGTGCTGATCCATCCGGTTCTCGATCACGGCGCGCTGGAGCCGGGCGGGGTGGCGACGGCGGCGCTGCGGCGGATCATCGCCGGGCTGCCGGAGGTGAAG
The DNA here is from genome assembly GCF_000219295.1 of Acidiphilium sp. PM. Lineage (NCBI taxonomy): Bacteria > Pseudomonadati > Pseudomonadota > Alphaproteobacteria > Acetobacterales > Acidocellaceae > Acidiphilium > Acidiphilium sp. PM. Next base: position 820 of record NZ_AFPR01000200.1, on the reverse strand, counting down.
GACGGCTCGGCGCGGATCAGCTACACGGGGCAGATCCCGCTTTCGGACGAGCAGTTCGCCAGCCTGACCCAGGGGATGGTGGCCGGGCTGCTCATCAGCACCGCGCTGATCACGCTCTGGCTGCTGCTCGCGGTGCGGTCGTGGCGGATGATCGTGCCGATCCTCGCCACGCTGCTCGCGGGACTTGCGCTGACGATCAGCTTCGCCGCCCTCGCCATCGGCACGCTGAACCTGATCTCGGTGGCCTTCGCGATCCTGTTCGTCGGCCTCGCGGTCGATTTCGCGATCCAGTTCTGCGTGCGGCTGCGCGACGTGCGCCGCCGGGTGGACGACCCCGCGCTGGCGCTGATCGGCGCCGCCGACGAGGCGGGGGTGCAGATCGCGCTCGCCGCCGGGGCGACGGCCTGCGGCTTTCTCGCCTTCGTGCCGACCAGCTTCGTGGGCGTCGCCGAACTGGGGCTGATCGCCGGGATCGGCATGGTGATCGCCTTCATCTGCACGATCACCTTCCTGCCCGCCCTGCTCGCCTACACGCGGCCGCGCGGCGAGGCGGAGCGGATCGGCTTTCCGCTCGGCGACTGGGGCGACAGCGCGCTGCAGCGGCACGGCCGCCCGGTGCTCGGCATTTTCGCCGCGGTGGCGATCGCCGGCATTCTCGCCGCCGCCACGCTGCAGTTCGACGCCAACCCGCTCGATACCCAGAACCCGAATACGGAGGCGATGCGGACGCTGCATTCGCTGCTCGACAAATCGGTCACGAATCCTTTCTACATCAATGTCCTGGCGAAGAATGTCGAGGATGCGCGGCAGCTTTCGGCGC
>NZ_AFPR01000201.1:0-1920 GCF_000219295.1 Acidiphilium sp. PM | reverse complement strand
GCCCGCGCGCTCGCGGCCGAGGGGGCGGTGCTCGTGCTGGTGGACATCGCCGCCGGGAAGCTGGCCGCGACCGGCGCCGAACTCGGCGCTGCGGCCCGGGTGGTCGTGGCCGATCTCGGCGATCCGGACGCCATCGCCGCGGCGGCTGCCGTCGTGAACGATGAGGGCGGCGCCGACATTCTCGTCAACAATGCCGGCATTCTCTCGAACCGCAAGATCGACGCGACCGATCTCGCCGAATGGCGGCGCGTGCAGGCGGTGAATCTCGACGGCGCCTTCCTGCTCACCCGCGCCCTGCTGCCGGCGATGCGGCGGAAGGGCTGGGGGCGGATCGTGAATATCGCCTCCTACGCGGCGAAATGCGGCGGGCTGACGGCGGGCACGGCCTATACGGTGTCGAAGGCGGGGCTGGTGGGGCTGACCTTTTCGGTCGCCCGCGAGGTGGCCGCCGAGGGGATCACCGTCAACGCCATCGCGCCGGCCTACGTGATGTCGCCGATGGTTTCGGAAATGCTGACCGAGGCGCAGCGCGCCGAACAGCTTGCGCAGATCCCCGTCGGCCGGTTCTGCCGGCCGGAGGAAGTGGCGCATGCGGTGATGTTCCTGGCCTCGCCGCTGGCGGCCTCGATCACCGGCGAGGTGATCGACATGAATGGCGGATTGCAGTTTGACTGACGGGCCGTTATCTCCGGCGCGGCTCGCGTCGCTGCCGGCGGACATCGCCCGCCCGGGCTATGACCGCGATGCGGTGCGGACCGGCATCCTGCATCTCGGCCCCGGCGCGTTCCACCGGGCGCACCAGGCGGCCTTCACCGAGGATTGCCTTGCGGCGGGCGAGACGGCGTGGGGGATTCTCGGCGCCTCGCTGCGCAGCGCGGGCACGCGTGACGCGCTGGCGCCGCAGGATTTCCTCTACACGCTGGCGCTGCGCGAGGGCGGGCGGGAGGCGTTGCGGGTGGTGGGCGCGCTGCGGGGCATTCTCGCCGGCGCCGATGCGCCGCGCGCGGTGCTGGCGGCGCTGGACGATCCGGCGATCCGTATCGTCACGCTCACCATCACCGAGCGCGGCTATGGTTGCGATGTCGCGCGCGGGGAGCTCGACGAGGGCGATGCGGATGTCGCCCACGATCTCGCCGCGCCGGATGCCGCGCCGCGCAGCGTGCCGGGGTTGCTCGCCGCCTCGCTATGGCGGCGGCGGCGGGCGGGGATCGCGCCGTTCACGCTGCTCTCCTGCGACAATCTCGCCGGCAATGGACGTGTGCTGCACGCGGCGGTGACGCGGATGGCGGCGCGGCGCGATCGCGGGTTCGGCGATTTCGTGGCGGCGGAAGTGGCCTGCCCGTCGAGCATGGTGGACCGGATCGTGCCGGCGACGACGGCGGAGGACCGGGCGCGGATCGCCGCCCGTCTCGGCTGCGCCGATGCCGCACCGGTGGTCGGCGAGCCTTTCGCGGAATGGGTGATCGAGGACCGGTTCCCGACCGGGCGGCCCGGCTGGGAGCGCGCGGGGGCGCGGTTCGTGACCGACGTCGCGCCGCATGAGCGCCGCAAGCTGCGGCTGCTGAACGGCGCGCACACGATGCTCGCCACGATCGGGCCGGCGCTCGGCTGCGCCACGGTGGCGGAGGCGGTGGCGCATGAACGGCTCTCGCCGGTGCTGGCGCGGTTCTGGGCGGAGATGGCGGCGACGCTGCCGGCGGAGACCGACGCCGCCGCCTATTGCGCGCGGCTGCGGGCGCGGTTCGGCAACACGGCGCTGCGGCACGAACTGGCGCAGATCGCCCTGGGATCGGCGCAGAAACTGCCGCAGCGAATCCTGCTGCCCTGCATCGAGCGCTGGCGCGCGGGGCGGGCCTCGCCGGTGCTGATCGCGGTCATCGCCGCCTGGCTGCGCGGCGCGGCGGCGGGCGGCGACCCGCT
>NZ_AFPR01000202.1:0-8400 GCF_000219295.1 Acidiphilium sp. PM | reverse complement strand
GCGCCGCGCGCCCGCCTCGCCGGCCGCCGCGTCTTCCTCTTTCCCGATTCCCAGCTCGAAATCCCGCTCGCCCGCTTCCTCGCCCGCGAATGCGGCATGATCCTCACCGAGGTCGGAACACCCTTCCTCAACCGAAGGCTGATGGCGCCGGATCTCGCCTTGCTCCCCGCCGACGCCCAGCTCGCCGAGGGCCAGGACGTCGAGCGCCAGCTCGACCGCTGCCGCGCCGCCCGCCCCGATCTCGTGGTCTGCGGCCTCGGCCTCGCCAATCCGCTCGAAGCCGAGGGCTTCGCCACCAAATGGTCGATCGAGCTGGTGTTCAGCCCGATCCAGGGCTTCGAACAGGCCGCCGACCTCGCCGCCCTGTTCGCCCGCCCCCTCGCGCGCCGCGCGCTGCTGGAGGTCTGAACCGATGCAGCTCACGCTCTGGAGCTATGAAGGACCGCCGCATATCGGCGCCATGCGCATCGCCACCGCGATGCACGGCGTGCACTACGTCCTGCACGCCCCCCAGGGCGACACCTATGCCGACCTGCTCTTCACCATGATCGAGCGGCGCGACCGCCGCCCGCCCGTCTCCTACACCACCTTCCAGGCCCGCGATCTCGGCGGCGACACCGCCGCGCTGTTCCGCACCGCAGTGCGCGACGCCTATGACCGCTTCCGCCCCGAGGCGATGATCGTCGGCGCCTCCTGCACCGCCGAGCTGATCCAGGACGACCCGGGCGGCCTCGCCGCCGGGCTCGGCCTGCCGATCCCCGTCATCCCGGTCGAGCTGCCGGCCTACCAGCGCAAGGAAAACTGGGGCGCGGCCGAAACCTTCTACCAGCTCGTCCGCACCGCGACCGCCGGCCAGGCCCCGCCCGACCGCGCGGCGCAGCCGTTCTGCGTCAATATCCTCGGCCCCACGGCACTCGGCTTGCGCCATCGCGACGATGTGCGCGACATCGCCGCCCTGCTCGCGCGGCTCGGCATCGCCGTCAACGTCATCGCCCCGCTCGGCGCCAGCTTCGCCGATCTCGCCCGCCTGCCGGCGGCCCACGCCAATCTCGTGCTCTACCCCGAGACCGCCGGCACCGCCGCCGCCTATCTCGCCCGCCGCTTCGGCCAGAAAACGATCGCCACCGTGCCGATCGGCCTCGGGGCCACGCGCGATTTCGTCGCCGAGATCGCCGGTCTCGCGCAAATCACCCCGCCGCCCGGCCTCGCCGAGGAGAGCCGGCTCGGCTGGTATTCGCGCTCGGTCGATTCCACCTATCTCACCGGCAAGCGCGTCTTCATCTTCGGCGACGCCACCCACGCGATCGCTCTCGCGCGCGTCGCCACCGCCGAGATCGGCTTCTCCCTGGTCGGTCTCGGCACCTATAGCCGCGAATTCGCCGCCCCCGTCCGCGCCGCCGCCCAGTCCTACGGGATCGAGGCGCTGATCAGCGACGATTATCTCGCCGTCGAGGCCGCCATCGCCGCGGCGCAGCCCGAGCTGGTCCTCGGCACCCAGATGGAACGCCACATCGCCAAGCGCCTCGGCATTCCCTGCGCGGTGATCTCGGCCCCGGCACATGTCCAGGATTTCCCCGCCCGCCACTCGCCCTTCGCCGGGTTCGAGGGCGCGAACGTGCTGTTCGACACCCTGATCCACCCGCTGATGATGGGGCTCGAGGAACATCTCCTCGGCATGTTCCGCGACGATTTCGAATTCAACGACACCGCCGCCCCCTCCCATCTCGGCCCGCACGCCACCACGCCGCCCGAACCCGCATCGCCCGCGCCCGCCCTGGCCGACACACTGGCCAGCGCGCCTGTCTGGCGCGACGATGCCAGCGCGCCGGTCTGGCGCGACGACGCCGAAGCCGAGCTGCGCAAGATCCCCTTCTTCGTCCGCGGCAAGGCGCGGCGCAACACCGAGATTTTCGCCCGCGAGCGCGGCCTGAACCCGATCACCATCGAGACGATCTATGACGCCAAGGCCCATTTCTCAGCCTGAGGCGACGCCCCTGCGCATCGCCATCGTGACGATGGATTCCCATCTGAGCGGGGTCATCGCCGCCGCGCGCGCCGCCCTCGCCGCCGACCATCCCGGCCTGATCCTCGAACTGCACACCGCCGAGCGTTTCGCCGCCGACCCCGCGTCCCTCGCCGCCTGCGTCCGCGCGATCGAGACGGCGGACATCGTGATCGCGACCATGCTCTTCCTCGACGATCACATCCGCCTCGTCCGCCCGCATCTCGAAGCAAGGCGGACGCATTGCGATGCCATGCTCTGCATCCTCTCCGCCGCCGAGATCGTGAACCTGACCAGGCTCGGCCGGCTGGACATGAGCCGGCAGAAGAACCCGGCGCTGGAATTCCTCCGCTCGCTGCGCAAGCGCGGCGGCAAGGAGGTTTCGGCGGCCGAATCCCAATTGCGCATGCTCCGCCGGCTGCCGCGCCTGCTGCGGCTCATCCCCGGCACCGCGCAGGACCTGCGCAATTTCTTCCTCGGCATGTCCTACTGGCTCGCCGGCTCGGCCGACAATATCGAGGGCCTGCTCCGCCTGCTGGTCGCGCGCTATGCCGCCGGCCCCCGCGCCGCCCTGCGCAGCCAGGCCGCCATCGCCCCGCCGCGCGACTATCCCGAAACCGGGCTCTACCATCCGCGCCTTCCCGGCCGCATCGCGACCGACGCAGCGTCCCTGCCCCGCCTCGCCGGCAGCCGCGGCACGATCGGGCTGATCCTGCTGCGCAGCCTCGTCCTGTCCGGCGATGTCGGCCAGTATGACGGGGTGATCGCGGCGTTCGAGGCCGCCGGCTTCCGTACCCTGCCGGTCTTCGCCGCCGGGCTCGACGCCCGCCCCGCCATCGCGCGCTATCTCGCGCCGGACGGCGCGCCGGTGATCGACGCGCTGGTCTCGCTCACCGGGTTTTCCCTTGTCGGCGGCCCGGCCTACAACGATTCGAAATCGGCGGAGGCCGTCCTCGCCGGGCTCGACCTGCCCTACATCTCCGCCCACGCCCTTGAATTCCAGAGCATCGCCGCCTGGGAGGCCGACCCGCGCGGCCTGACGCCGATCGAGGCGACGATGATGATCGCCCTCCCCGAACTCGATGGCGGCATCATGCCGATGACCTATGGCGGCCGCGCCGAGGGCCAGGATGACGGCGGGGATGGCGTGCGCCGGATGTCGGCCCATCCCGAGCGCGCCGCCATGCTCGCCGCCCGCGTCGCCCGCCTGGTCGAACTGCGCCGCACCGCCCGCGCCGAGCGGCGCATCGGCATCGTCATCTTCAACTTCCCGCCCAATTCCGGCGCCACCGGCACCGCCGCCTATCTCTCCGTCTTCGAATCCCTGTTCAACACCCTCGCCGCCCTGCGGGCCGCCGGCTACACGGTCGATCTGCCGGCGGATGTCGCCGCGCTGCGCCACGCCGTCTGTGTCGGCAACGCGCAGGATCATGGCGCGGCCGCCAATGTCGCGGCGAAAATCCCGCGCGATGCGCATCTCCGCGCCGAACCCCATCTCGCCGCGATCGAGGCGGTCTGGGGCCCGGCTCCCGGCCGCCACGATACCGACGGCGCGTCGCTGTTCGTCCTCGGCGCCCGCTTCGGCAACGTCTTCATCGGCGTCCAGCCGGTCTTCGGCCATGAAGGCGACCCGATGCGCCTGCTCTTCGAGGGCGGCTTCGCGCCGACCCACGCCTTCAGCGCCTTCTACCGCTGGCTGCGGCAGGATTTCGGCGCCCACGCGCTGCTCCATTTCGGCACCCACGGCGCGCTGGAATTCATGCCCGGCAAGCATGCCGGCCTGTCCGCCGCCTGCTGGCCCGACCGGCTGATCGCCGAGATGCCGAATTTCTGCCTCTACGCGGCGAACAACCCCTCCGAGGGCATGCTCGCGAAACGCCGCGCCAACGCGACGCTGATCAGCCACCTCACCCCGCCGGTCACCGAGGCCGGGCTCTATCGTGGCCTGGCCGATCTGAAGGCCTCGGTCTTCCGCTGGCGCGCCCTGCCACCCGAAGCCGGGGCCGAAGAGCGGCAGGGCCTCGCCGCCCTGATCCAGGCCGAGGCGGCACGGCTCGATCTCGCCCCCGCCGATCCGTCCGATCCCGCCTGGGCCGACGCCGATGCGGCGATCGCCCGGCTGCACGCCTCGCTGCTCGATGTCGAATACGCGCTGATCCCGGTCGGCCTGCACGTCGTCGGCCAGCCGCCCGGCGCCACCCAGCGCGCCGACCTGCTCGATGCCGCCGGGATCACCGATCCCGCCCGCCGCGCCGAGACCGACGCGCTGCTCGCGGCCGACAGCGAGCTTCCCGCCATCATCCACGCGCTCGATGGCGGCTATATCCGCCCCGCGCCGGGCGGCGACCTGCTGCGCAACCCCGAAATCCTGCCCACCGGGCGGAACATCTACGGGTTCGATCCGTTCCGCATGCCCGGCGCCTTCGCGATGGACGACGGCGCCCGCCAGGCGGACCGCCTGCTCGCCCGCCACATGGCTGATTGCGGCCGGCTGCCCGAAACCGTGGCGATGCTGCTCTGGGGGTCGGACAACCTGAAATCCGAAGGCGGCCCGATCGCCCAGGCGCTCTGCCTCGTCGGCGCCCGGCCGCGCCGCGATTCCTATGGCCGCCTCGCCGGCGCCGAGCTGGTGCCGCTCGCCGAGCTGGGCCGGCCGCGGATCGACGTGATCGTCACCCTCTCCGGCATTTTCCGCGACCTGCTGCCGCTGCAGACGAAGCTGCTGGCCGAAGCCCTGCTGCTCGCCGCCCGGGCGGACGAGCCGGAGACGGAAAACTTCGTCGCCAGGCACGCCCGCGCCCACCTCGCCGCCCATGGCGGCACGATCGAGACGGCGGCGCTGCGCGTCTTCAGCAATGCCGACGGCACGTACGGTGCCAACGTGAACCAGCTCGTCGACTCCGGCACCTGGCAGACCGAGGACGAGCTGGGCGATGCCTTCCTCCGTCGCAAGGGCTTCGCCTACGGCACCGATGGCCGGCCGACGCGGTGCGACGCGGTGCTCGGCGGCGTGCTCAAGACCGTCGATCTCGCCTATCAGAATCTCGAATCCCTCGATCTCGGCATCACCACGGTCGATCACTATTTCGATGGCCTCGGCGGCATCAGCCGGGCGGTCCGCGCCGCCCGCGGCAGCGAGGCCGCGGTCTATATCGGCGACCAGACCACCGGCGCCGGCACCGTGCGCAGCCTGTCCGAGCAGGTCTCGCTCGAAACCCGCACCCGCACGCTGAACCCGAAATATTTCGAGGCGATGCTCGCCCACGGCGCCGAGGGCGTGCGCCATCTCGAGGCGGCGGTGACCAACACGCTGGGATGGTCGGCGACCACCGGCCAGGTCGATCCCTGGATCTACCGCGAGATCGGCAGCGTCTTCATGCTCGACCCCGAAATGCGCCGCCGCCTCGCCGAGCTGAACCCGGTGGCCTCGGTCCGCATCGCCAACCGCCTGCTCGAAGCGCACGAGCGCCACTACTGGAGCCCGGACGAGGCGATGCTCGATGCGCTGCGCCGCGCCGGCGCCGAACTGGAAGACCGTCTCGAAGGTCTCGACATGGAGCAAGCCGCATGAACGACATCAGCCCCCAAGCCGGCGCGTTTCCCGCCGCCGCGCGCTGCGCCACCGGCTGCGGCGACGGCGACGGCGAGGGCAGCGTGCAGGTCGCCCTCGATCCCGCGCTGCGGATCGACGGGGCGAAGGTCTTCGCCATCTACGGCAAGGGCGGCATCGGCAAGAGCACGACCTCCTCCAACCTCTCCGCCGCCTTCGCCCTGCAGGGCCGCCGCGTGCTGCAGATCGGCTGCGACCCCAAGCACGATTCCACCTTCACCCTCACCAAGCGCCTCGTCCCCACCGTGATCGACGCGCTGGAAGGTGTCGATTTCCACCCCGAGGAACTCCGCGTCGAGGATTTCGTCTACGAGGGCTTCGCCGGCGTGCAATGCGTCGAGGCCGGCGGCCCGCCGGCCGGCACCGGCTGCGGCGGCTACGTCGTCGGGCAGACGGTCAAGCTGCTCAAGGAACATCATCTCCTCGAGGAGTCGGACGTCGTCATCTTCGACGTGCTGGGCGATGTCGTCTGCGGCGGTTTCGCCGCCCCGCTGCAACACGCCGACCGCGCGCTGATCGTCACGGCGAACGATTTCGACAGCATCTTCGCGATGAACCGCATCGTCGCCGCGATCGGCGCGAAGGCGCGCAACTACGGCGTGCGGCTCGGCGGCGTCATCGCCAACCGCAGCGCCGCGGTCGACCAGCTCGCGAAATACAACGAGGCCACCGGCCTCTCCACCCTCGCCCGGTTCCCCGATCTCGACGCCATCCGCCGCAGCCGGCTGAAGAAATCCGTCGTCTTCGAAATGGAGGACGCGCCGGAGCTCGACGCCGTGCGCACCGCCTATCTCGATCTCGCCGCGTCGCTCTGGGCCGGCGTCGAGCCGCTCGCCGCGGTCCCGCTGCGCGACCGCGAGATCTTCGACCTGCTGGGATTCGAGTGATGACGCCGGACGCCGCCACCGCCGACCGCTATCACCGCCGCCGCGGCGAGATCGAAACCTATTTCGACCGCACCGCGCTGGCGAACTGGGCGCGGCTGACGTCAGACGCGCCGGTCAGCGGCGTGCGCGCCACCGTCCGCGCCGGGCGCGACGCGATGCGCGCCACCCTGCTCGACATGCTGCCCGCCGATCTCTCCGGCCTCCGCCTGCTCGATGCCGGCTGCGGCACCGGCGCGCTCGCCCTCGCGGCGGCGCGGCGCGGTGCCGAGGTGGTCGCGGTCGATCTCTCGCCGCAGCTGGTCGATCTCGCCCGCCAGCGCGCCGCGTCCGACCCCGCCGCCACGCGGATCGACTTCGTCAGCGGCGACATGCTGGGCGCCGAACACGGCAGGTTCGACCATGTCGTCGCGATGGATTCCCTGATCCATTACGACAGGGCGGACGTGATCGCGGCCCTGGGCCGGCTCGCCGCCCGCACCGACCGCTCGCTGCTCTTCACCTTCGCCCCCCGCACCGCGCTGCTCGCGATCATGCACCTCGCCGGCAGCTGGTTTCCGCGCGGCGACCGCGCGCCGGGCATCGTGCCGCAGCCCGAGGGCGCGCTGCGCGACGCGATCGGCCTCAGCCCGGCGGCTCGCCCGCCTCGAAGCGGGGCGCACGCGGCGGATCAGCACCGGGTTCTACATCTCCCAAGCGCTGGAGTTGCGGCGGTGAAGCGCCGGCGCACCGGCGGGGCGGCGCCGTTCTGGATGCGGCTCGATGCGAGCTGGCTGCCCTTCGCCAATGCCGCCACCCCCGAGCTGCCGCTGCCGCGCCTGCTCCGCCTGTCGCTGTTCCAGCTCACCGTCGGCCTCGCCGCCGCCCTGCTCATCGGCACGCTCAACCGGGTGATGATCGTCGAGCTGCACGTCGCCGCCGCCCTGGTCTCCAGCATGATCGCCCTGCCGCTGCTGCTCGCCCCGGCCCGCGCGCTGATCGGCTTCCGCTCGGATCGTCACCGCTCCGCCTTCGGCTGGCGGCGGGTGCCCTATATCTGGTTCGGCACGATCATGCAGTTCGGCGGCCTCGCGATCATGCCCTTCGCCCTGCTGCTGCTCGCCAGCGGCACCGCCCCGGTCGCCGGCCGCTTCGGCGCCGCCATCGCCTTCCTGATGACCGGTGCTGGGATGCACACGACGCAGACCGCGGGCCTCGCCCTCGCCACCGACCTCGCCCCCGAACACGCCCGCCCGCGCGTCGTCGCCATGCTCTGCGCGATGCTGCTGCTCGGCATGATCGGCGGCGCGCTGGCCTATGGCGCCGCCCTCACCCCGTTCAGCGCGTTCCGGCTGATCCAGGTGATCCAGTCGGCCGCCGTGCTCACCCTCGTCTGCAACGGCATCGCCCTGTGGAAACAGGAACCCCGCCGCAGCCAAGCCGCCGAAGCGGCCGAGGATGACGCCGCCGCCAGGCCAGCGGAAACCCTCGCCCTCGCCTGGTCGCGCTTCCGCGCCCAGCCGCACGCGCTGCGCCGCCTCGTCGCCATCTTCATCGGCACGCTCGCCTTCTCGATGCAGGACATCCTGCTCGAACCCTATGGCGGCCAGGTGCTGCACCTGCCGGTGGGTGCGACCACGGCACTCACCGCGATGTTGGCCGGCGGCGCCGGGCTCGCCTTCCTGGTCGCGAGCCGCCGCCTCGCCGGCGGCAGCGACCCCTACCGCATCGCCGCCGCCGGCGTGCTCTCCGGCCTGCTCGCCTTCAGCGCGGTGATCTGCTCCGCCCCGCTCGCCTCGCCGGCGCTGTTCGCCGCCGGGGTGGGGCTGATCGGCTTCGGCGGCGGGCTGTTTCTCGCCGGCACCCTGTCGGACGCGATGATCCGCGTCGTCGGCAACATGAGCGGCCTCGCGCTCGGCGCCTGG
>NZ_AFPR01000203.1:0-1515 GCF_000219295.1 Acidiphilium sp. PM | reverse complement strand
CTACGCCGCGCCGGCGCCGGGCCGCAAGCGGCGACAACCCGGGAAATGGCCTGATCCAATGAACGACAAGATCGAACACGACGTGCTGAAGACGATCTGCGCCGACAAGCTGGCCGAGGTGGAGGCGGCGAAGGCGGAGACCGGGCTGGAGGAGATGCGCGCACGGGCGAAGGACACGCCGCCGCCGCGCGGCTTCGCCCGCGCGCTGATGGACGCCGCCGCCTCCGGGCGGACCGGGCTGATCGCCGAGATCAAGAAGGCGTCGCCCTCGGCCGGGCTGATCCGCGCCGATTTCAACCCGGCGACGATCGCCCGCGCCTATCAGGAGGGCGGGGCGGTGTGCCTTTCGGTGCTGACCGACCGGAAATATTTCCAGGGCCAGCCCGCGCACCTGCAGGCGGCGCGCGAGGCGGTGGACCTGCCGGTGCTGCGCAAGGATTTCATCCTCGACGAGTGGCAGATCTACGAAAGCCGCGCGATGGGGGCGGACTGCATCCTGCTGATCATGGCGGCGCTGGGCGACGAGCAGGCGCGGGCCTTCGAGGAGCTGGCGAGCGCGCTCGACATGAGCGTGCTGGTCGAGGTGCATGACGAGGCGGAACTCGACCGCGCGCTCGGGCTGCAGGCCCGGCTGATCGGCATCAACAACCGCAATCTCAAGACGATGCAGACCGATATCGCGGTCTCCGAGCGGCTCGCCGGGCAGATTCCGCCGGAGCGTTTCGTGGTCGCGGAAAGCGGCATCCGCGACTATGACGACATCAAGCGGCTGAAGGCGGTGGGGGTGCAGGGCATCCTGGTCGGCGAGAGCCTGATGCGGCAGGACGACATCGTCGCCGCGACGCGCCGGCTGCTCGGGCTCGGGGCATGAGCCGCCTCACCCATATCGACGAGCGGGGGGCGGCGCGGATGGTCGACGTCTCCGGCAAGGCCGAGACGGCGCGGGAGGCGACCGCCGCCTGCCACGTGACGATGCGGGCGGAGACGCTGGCGCTGGTGACCGAAGGCACGGCGAAGAAGGGCGACGTGCTGGCGACGGCGCGGATCGCCGGGATCATGGCGGCGAAGCGGACCTCGGAGCTGATCCCGCTCTGCCATCCGCTGGCGATCGCCGGGGTGACGCTGGAGCTGGAGCCGGACGCGGCGCTGCCGGGCATCCGCATCGCGGCGACGGTGAAGACCACCGGGCCGACCGGGGTGGAGATGGAGGCGCTGACCGCGGCCTCGGTCGCGGCGCTGACGGTGTACGACATGCTGAAGGCGGCGGAGCGGGAGATGCGGATCGAGGGGTTGCGGGTGATCCGCAAGTCCGGCGGGAAATCGGGCGATTTCAGGCAGGAGTGAGCGATGATCAGCGTCGGCGAGGCACGGGAGCGGATTCTGGCGCTGCTGGCGCCGACGGGCGCCGAGATCGTGCCGCTGGCGGCGGCTGCGGGGCGGGTGCTGGCCGAGCCGGTGGTCGCACGGCTGACCCAGCCGCCGCACGATGTTTCGGCGATGGACGGGTTCGCGCTG
>NZ_AFPR01000204.1:0-11942 GCF_000219295.1 Acidiphilium sp. PM | reverse complement strand
GCGGGCCATCATCGCCCTCGCGCCCGGCATCGCGCCCGCGATCGACGCCGCGCCGGCGGGGGAGATCGTCGCGCCGCTGCCGCCGGTGAGCGCCCGCGGACTCGGCTCCGCCGCTTGCGCCCGGGGCATGGTGCATCACTGGGTGAAGCTGCATGACGGGCAGATTGCCGCCGCCGCGCTGATCGATCCCGCCGCGGGGCGGTTCCGCGCGCTGGAGGATGCGGCCGTCGGGCTGGAAATGGAGGCGTTCGCCATGCTGGCCGAATGTTACGCGCTGCCGCCGGGGGCGATCGATGGATGAGGATGATCCCGTCCGGGTGCTGAGCGCCCGGCTGGCGGCCTCCGGCCAGGCGCTGCTCGGCCGCAGCCTTGCGGTGCGGCATGTCGATGCCGGCAGTTGCGGCGGCTGCGAGATCGAGATCGCGGCCTGCCGCCGGCTGCGCGGCGGCATGGCGGCGCACGGAATCGCGATGGTGGAGGATCTTCGCGCCGCCGATATCCTGCTCGTCACCGGGGTGGCGACGCGCAACCTGGCCGAGGCGGTGCGCAAGAGCCTCGCCGGGATGGCACCGCCGCGCTTCGTCGTCGCTGCCGGCGACTGCGCGCTCGATGGCGGCGTGTTCAAGGGCGTGCCGGCGGTTCTCGGCGGTGTGCAGGCGGTGATTCCGGTGGATCTGCTGATTGCCGGCTGCCCGCCCGCGCCACGGCAGATTCTCGCGGGGCTGGTTGCGCTGGTCGAGGCGAACGCGCGCGAACCTCGCCGGGCGCGGGTCGAGCCGCATGCCTGATTTCAGCCGCGAGCTTGCGCTGGGCGGCGTGGTGGCCGGCGTGGACGAGGTGGGGCGCGGGCCGCTCGCCGGGCCGGTCGTGGCGGCGGCGGCGATCCTGCCCGCCGACCTGCCGCCGGAGATCGCGGCACTGATCGATGATTCCAAACGTCTTTCGCCGGCGCGGCGGGAGGCGGCGCTGGCCGCGCTGATCGAGTCTGGCGCCGCGATCTCGGCGGCGGCGGCCTCCGTCGCGGAGATCGCGCGGCTCAATATCCTGCAGGCGAGCCTGTTGGCGATGCGGCGGGCGGTGGCGCGCCTGGCGGTTCGGCCGGATCATGTGCTGGTCGACGGGCAGGTGGCGCCGGATCTGCCGATGCCTTGCACGCCGGTGGTAGGCGGCGACGGGCTTTCGCTCTCGATCGCGGCGGCCTCGATCGCGGCGAAACTGGTGCGCGACCGGGCGATGAGCCGGCTCGACCGGCGCTATCCGGGATATGGGTGGGCGCGGAATTCAGGGTATGGAACGAAGACGCATCGAGACGCCATCCTGGGTCTCGGCATTACCCCGCATCACCGGCGGGGATTCGGACCGCTGCTGCCGCCGGCCTGAGCGGCGCGGGCGCGCCCGGTCAGCCGTATTTCCGCTCCGGGTGACGCAGGTGCCAGAGCCGCTCATGCGCGGCGACGAGGCTTTCGATGCTCTTGCGCCGGTTCGCGTCCGGATGGATCGAGCGCCGGGTCAGCAACCGCTCCAAAATCGCCAGCAGATCCTCGGCGATCTCGTAATCGTCCTGGTCGCAGGCATGGTGAAAGGCGATGAGAATCTTGTCCGACAGGCGGCGGCTGTACCGCGTCGGCGAACGCTCGGTCTTACCGGCATCTTCCGTGGTCAAATCGGGGGCATCGGTGTCGGTGAGGGCCATTGCAGCGATTCCTGTCATTCCTAAGAGTATATTACCAAATAGTAATCGAAATTCAAAACTTTTTTATGATCTAAATCAAATTGAGTAAAAAAAATTCACCCTTTGTGATGTTCGTAAGCGAGAATCAGCAGGTTGCGAAGCTGAAATTTGGACGAGGCGGTCTCCGAAAAAGTTAATATTACATTAAAGATTGAACATCTCACCGGCTGCGACGATTGCTATGCTATCCGCCGGCCCGCTGCCAGAGGCGCGGGAAGGCTTCGAGGCAGACACGGATGCGCCGAGCCTGGCGCGGCAGCATGATTTCGCCACGGCCATTGGTCCATCTTGCCGCGTCGCCCGACGCACGATTGTGGAAACCCTGGACAGCACAGTTGTCGAGCTCAATCTCGCCGAGGTCGGTCTGCAGCGCGGCGAGGGCGACGCCGAGCGTGCGCCGGTCATCGGACGCGGGATCGACGCAGGCCGGCACGAAACACGATGACCGGAGAATGGCCCTGCCGTCATGCCCGGAAGGGAGGGACAGCCAGTCCGCGGTTTCGACGGGCAGGATCACGCCTCCTGTCCACAGCGCGGCGTCCCGGACGGTGCCGACCCGGAAGCCCTCGGACAGCGCGCGATGATGCAGCTGCTGCCGCACCGCGAGGAGCGCCGGCCCGCCGGTGCAGAGCGGCGCGCAGGCATCCCGGTCCCAGCGGAGATCGCGGACCGGCCAGGCCTGCGCCGTGGTGAAGCCGGCGCGGTTGCCGGTGTCGAGGTAGCTCTCGCATGGCGCGCCCTCGGCCAGGATCACGTCGTGCCGGGCCAGCTCGACATGGTAGTAGGTGATGGCGAGGCAGGCCTCGTCCTGCGTGATGGTCGCGCCGTTGACGAGGAACTTGGCGGGAATCAGGAGGTTGTCGAACCAGACCGCGTGATCGGGCGAAAGCCGCAGGCGGCGGGCGGGGACGCCGTCGGCCATCGATCCGGGCGCGAAGCAGACGGGTTTCACCTTCTCGGGCGCCGGGTGCATCGCGAGATCGAGCGTGCGCGAACCGGTCCAGATGACGGGCACGAGCTTTCCGTCGGCCGTGACGACCTCGTCGCCGGCGGCGAGGGTTTCGACCGGGCGAAGCCCCTGGCGGGTCAGGATAAGGGTGCCGCGCGCGAAACAGGGGGGATCGTAGGCGCCGCCGCTGATCGTCGTTCCGCCGGAGCCGGTCTCGACATGGAAGCCGGCCGCGTCCCGGAGCACGAACTGCCCGTCGACATGGCCGGCGGCGTCGATGAGGCTCACGGTATCGCCGGTCTCGCGGACCTCGCCGTTGCGCAGCGTCGGCAGGACGATCGTGTCGCCGGGCGCGAGGTCGGCGATCGTGACGCCACGGCCGAGATAGGGATCTTCGAGCGTCAGCGTCCCGCCGCCGGGGCCGAACAGGAAGGTCTGGCCGGCGACGCCGTCGGCCAGCAGGGCGGAGGCGCCGCCGCTCAGGGCGATCAGCCCGCCGCCTTGCACGGCGCCGCCCTCGACGGCGAGCGTGCCCGCGGCAATGTCGACGGTGCCCCGATTGTCGAATGCCGTGCCGCCGATCTCGACCAGCGCGCCGGCGCCGATATCGATCGTGCCGTCATTGCCGAAGCTGGGCGGGGCCGCGCCGGGCAACCCGGTCAGGGCGCCGAGATCGACCACGACATTGAGCGTCGCGTCGCAGGCGAGCGAGATGGTCCCCATGCCGACGGCGGAATCATAGGCGAACAGATCGGCGGCGGCGGCGACGTCGAGCCAGGAGTTTCGCCCGAGGGCAACCGCGCCGCCATTGCCGACCAGCCCGGCCGCGTCCGCGCCACCCTCCAGGCGGATGGCGGTCTCGATCGTCATGGTCGGGTCGATCGAGGCGAAGAGCCCGACGATCTCGGCGGTGACGCCGGCGGAGGGAACGGTGCCGCCGCTCCAGTTGCCGGCCGCGCCCCAGTCGGCGGACGGGGTGGTGTCCGGCCGGAAGAACTCTGTCGTCGGGTGGTCCGCCATCGCGCATCTCCAACGGCCCGGCCCGGTCATCATGAACCGGCGGCCGCCAAGGAGGCGTGGTTTTTACGCCCGAATTTAAAGGCGCGTTAGCAGAACTGTTCCGTCATGACAAACGAAATATGGCTCGATTTTCGGAAAAATCCTGAAATTGACGAATATTTTCCGATTTTTCCACCAGAGGTTTCAATCCGCGGCGGGCCCGGTCGCGCGCTGCTGGAGGCGGAACGGCGCCGCCGGATACACGCCGAGGATGCGGATTTCGCGCGAGAAGAAATCGAGCTCCTCGAGGGCGAGGCGCACGTGGCGCTGTTCGGGGTGGCCGTCGATCTCGCTCAGGAACTGGGTGGCGGCGAACTGGCCGCCGACCATGTAGCTCTCCAGCCGCGTCATGTTCACCGAATTGGTGGCGAAGCCGCCGAGCGCCTTGTAGAGCGCGGCCGGCACGTTGCGCACGCGGAAGACGAAACAGGTGATCAGGTCCGCCTGGTCCGGCGGCGGCAGGCGGGGCGTGCGGGCCATGACGTAGAAGCGGGTGGTGTTGTGCGCCGCGTCCTCGACGTTGCGGCGGAGGATGTCGAGCCCGTAGATCTCGGCCGCGAGGGAGGAGGCGATCGCGGCGCGGGTGGGATCGTTCCAGCGGGCGACGAGTTCGGCCGAGCCGGCGGTATCCGCCTCGACCACGGCCTGGGCCCCGAGCTCGCGGATCAGCGCGCGCACCTGGCCGAGGGCGACGGCATGGGAATGCACCTGACGGATGCCGGCGAGGCTGGCGCCCCGCGGCGCCAGCAGGCAGTGCTCCACCCGCTGGAAATGCTCCGCGATGATCGAAAGCCCGGACTCGGGCAGCAGGGCGTGCATGTCCGGCACCCGGCCGGCGAGCGAGTTCTCGGTCGGCAGCATGGCGAATTCGGCCTCGCCGGTCTTCACCGCCTCGATCGCCGCCTCGAAGGTCTGGCAGGGCAGGGTGGCCATGCCGGGATAGGCGGTGCGGCAGGCGAGGTCGGAATAGGCGCCGGGCGCGCCCTGGAAGGCGATTCGGGTTGTCATGCGGCAAGGTTCCTGCGGGCGCGGTCGAGGTCTTCCGGGGTATCGACCCCGAACGGGGCCCGGTCAATCCGCGCCGCGCCGATCCGCATCCCGAGTTCGAGGGCGCGGAGCTGTTCGAGCTTTTCGCGCAGTTCGAGCGGCGAGGGCGGTGCCGCGACGAAACGGTCGAGTGCGGCGCGGCGATAGGCGTAGACGCCGACATGGTGCCAGAGCGGCCCCGGCCCCGAGGGGATCGGGTTGCGCGAGAAATAGAGCGCGGGGGCGGCGATCCCCTCGCCGAAGCCGCAGGCCGCCTTGACCACCGAGGGGGAGGCGGCCTCTTCCGCCGTGGTGACGGGGGCGACGAGGGTGGCGATGTCGAAGCCCGGATCGTCGAGCACGGCGATCAGGGTGCGCAGCGATTCGGGCGGGAAGCCCGGAAGATCGCCCTGGAGATTCACCACGATGTCATGAACGCAAGCCGGGTCGATCGTGGCGAGGGCGGCGTGGATCCGGTCCGATCCGCTCGGCAGGTCGGGGTCGGTCAGCACCGCGGTGCCGCCGGCCGCGCGGACGGCGTCGGCGATCGCGGATTCGGCGCAGGCCACCGCGACCGGGCCGATCGCCGCTTCCCCGGCGCGGCGGAGGACATGGACAATCATCGGAATTCCGCCGATATCGGCGAGGGGCTTGCCGGGCAGGCGGGTCGAGCCGAGCCGTGCCGGGATCAGAACGATGGGAGCCGGAATGTCTGCCTCCATGAAGGTCGCATGGCGAACGCGACTGTTATCGCTTGTCGCACTTTCCTAAATCGCTATACATCCGTCCGTAAAGCTTTGGAGGGACCGCGCTTATGAGTGATCAGAACCACCCGTCTTCCGGACACGGCGGCAAGGGCCGCGACCCGCTGCTGCTGAACAAGATTGCCGGTGGCATTCTCTCGGCCGGGCTCCTGGTCTGGATCGCGATCCATATCGCTGGCGTGATGACCGGCGAGAAGGAGGTCAAGAAGCCGGTCATCAAGACCGCCGAGGCGCCCGTCGCGGCCAAGACCAGCGGCATTCCCTCCATCGACGGGCTGATCGTCAAGGCCGACGTGAAGAAGGGCGAGGCCTTCGTGCAGCAGCAATGCGCGGCCTGCCACACGCTGAACAAGGGCGGCGCGGCCGGCGTGGGGCCGAATCTCTACGGCGTCATGGGCGAGCCGATGTTCAAGAAGGCCGGCTATACCTTCTCCGGCGCGGTGACGAAGGCGGCCTCCGGCGTGTGGACCTACCAGAAGATGAACGAGTGGCTGGATGACCCGCAGAAATTCGCGCCGGGCACCCGCATGGGCTACACGGGCATCAAGAACGACAATGTTCGCGCCGACGCGATCGCCTATCTGCGCACCCTCTCGGACAACCCGATCCCGCTGCCCAAGCCGGGCGCCGGCGGTTCGGCCGTCGCCTCGAAGGGGGCGGCGCCAGCGGGCCTCGATTCGGGCGCGCCGGTGATCACCACCCTTTATGCCAGCGCCGATGCCAGCAAGGGCGAGGCCTTCTTCCAGCAGCAATGCTCGGCCTGCCACACGGTCACCAAGGGCGGGGCGAACGGCGTCGGGCCGAATCTTTACGGTGTCGTCGGCGCGCCGATGTTCGCCAAGGCCGGCTACACCTTCTCCGGCGCGGCGAAGAAGCATGCCGACGGCAAGTGGACGCCGCACGAGCTCGACGAATGGCTCTACGCGCCGACGAAGGCGGTGCCGGGCACGCACATGGCCTATCCGGGCATCAAGAACAACCAGACCCGGGCGGATGTGATCGCCTATCTCAACAAGCAGTCCGACCATCCGGTGAACCTCGCCGCCGCTGCGGGCCCCGCCGCGACGACGGCGACGGCCGCCGGTGCGGCGCCGACCGGGCTCGATTCCAGCGCGCCTTCGGTCAAGACGCTGCTGGCCAGCGCCGCGCCGGCCAAGGGCCAGGCGATGTTCCAGCAGCAGTGCTCGGCCTGCCATTCGATCAACAAGGGCGGTGCCAACGGCGTCGGCCCCAATCTCTACGGCGTGGTCGGCGCGAAAATGTTCGCGGCGGCAGGCTACAGCTTCTCCTCGGCCGCGAAGAAGCATGCGACCGGCGACTGGACCGCGCATGAGCTGAACGAGTGGCTCTACGATCCGATGAAGGCCGTGCCGGGCACGCACATGGCCTATCCGGGCATCAAGAACAACGTCGCCCGCGCCAACATGATCGCCTATCTCAACCAGCAGTCCGACCATCCCGAAACCTTCAAATGAGCTTTGATCCGGTCGCCGTGGCCTCGGCCGCGGCGGATGCCTCGGGGGCGGTGATCCGCGCGCATTTCCGCGCGCGGATCGACGTCGATACCAAGGCGGATGCCAGTCCGGTGACGCTGGCGGATCGCGGCGCCGAAGCCGCGATCCGCCGCGTTCTGGCCGAACGCTGCCCGGACCATGCCGTGATCGGCGAGGAGATGGGCGGCAAGGCAGGCGGGCGCTTCACCTGGGTGATCGACCCGATCGATGGCACGCGCGCCTTCATCACCGGCCGGCCGGTCTTCGCCACGCTGATCGCGCTGCTGGAGCATGGACGGCCGGTGCTCGGCCTGATTGACCAGCCGGTGCTCGGCGAGCGGTGGCTGGCCCATGAGGGCGTGCTGCGCTTTTCCGGCCCGCATGGCGGCGCGCCGGGAACGCGGGCGGTGGCGTCGCTGGCGGAGGCGGAGCTTTCCTGCACCTCGCCCGAGATGTTCACCGAGGCGCAGTTCGGCGGCTTTCGCCGCCTTGCCGGCGCCTGCCGCAGGGTGACCTATGGCGGTGATGCCTATGGCTACGGGTTGCTGGCGCTCGGGCAGATCGACGTCGTCGCCGAGGCCGATCTCAAGCCCTGGGACTGGTCGGCGCTGGCGCCGGTGATCGAGGCGGCGGGCGGGGCGATGACCGACTGGCGGGGCGCTGAGCTCACGCTGGAGAGCGACGGCACCGCGCTGGCGCTCGGCAATCCCGCCCTGCTCGGTGATGCCGTGGCGCTGCTCGGCGGATGACACAGGTGATCGTTCATCTGACCGCCGGCGCGGATGATCTTGCGGACTGGCTGGAGCGCTCCGAGGCGCTGCACCGCGTGCTGCGCCCGCATCTTCCGGTCGATTACGAAGGCACGATGCGGCGGATTCTGGCCGGGGGAGCAGAAATGGCGCTGCTGCACGAGGCGGGCGCACCGCGCGCGCTGGCGGTGTTCCGCGCCTTTCACGACACGGCGAACGGCTATCGGTTCTATATCGACGATCTCGTCACCGACCCCGATTGCCGCAGCGCCGGGCATGGCGCCGCCCTGCTCGGCTGGTGCGAGGCGGAGGCGCGCCAGCGCGGCTGCGACCGGCTGACGCTCGAATCGGGTACCCATCGCGAGCGGGCGCACCGGTTCTATTTCCGCGAGGGCCTCGCCATCACCCTGTTCGGCTTCGCGAAGAAGCTGGATTAAATCCGGATCAGACCGCGGCGGCGATGCAGGCCGCCAGATCGTCCATCTTCGCGGTGCCGCCGAGATCGGGCGTGCGCGGGGATGCGGGGTCGCCGAGGGCGGTCTCGATCGCGCGGAGGACCAGCGCCGCGGCCTCGGTCTCGCCGAGGTGATCGAGCATCATCGCGCCGGCCCAGATCGCGCCCACCGGATTGGCGATGCGCTGGCCGAAGATGTCGGGGGCGGAGCCATGCACCGGCTCGAACATCGAGGGGAATTTCTTCTCCGGGTTGAGATTGGCCGACGGGGCGACGGCGATCGTGCCGGTGACGCCGGGGCCGAGGTCGGAAAGGATGTCCCCGAACAGGTTCGAGCCGACGACGACATCGAACCGCTCCGGGCTCATCACGAAGCGCGCCGCGAGGATGTCGATATGGTATTGGTCGGCGCGGATCTCGGGGTATTCTGCGCCGATCGCGGCGAAGCGCTCGTCCCAGAACGGCATCGAGTGGAAGATCCCGTTCGACTTGGTCGCCGAAGTGACGTGCGGGCGACCGAGGCGGCGGGCGAGGTCGAAGGCGTAGCGCAGGATGCGGTCGGTGCCGGCGCGGGTGAAGATCGCGGTCTGCTCGACGAACTCGCGCTCGGTGCCGGCGAACATCCGCCCGCCGATCTGGCTGTATTCGCCCTCGACATTCTCGCGCACCACCCAGAAATCGATATCGCCGGGCTTCTTGTTGGCGAGCGGGCAGGGCACGCCGGGCAGCAGGCGGACCGGGCGGAGGTTCACATACTGGTCGAACTCGCGGCGGATCGGGATCAGCAGGCCCCAGAGGGAGATGTGGTCCGGCACGCCGGGATAGCCGACCGCGCCGAGAAAGATCGCGTCATGGTCGGCGAGGCGGGCGATGCCGTCTTCGGGCATCATCCGTCCGGTGGCCTTCCAGGTTTCGCAGCTCCAGTCGAAATCGCGCCAGTCGAGCGTGAAGCCGCAGGCGGAGGCCGCACGGTCGAGGACCGTGCGGGCCGCCGGGATCACTTCGCGACCGATGCCGTCGCCCTCGATGACGGCGATGCGGTGGCGACGCGACATCAGTATTCCTCGTCGGCGACGTAGGAGCCGATCTTCTGCACGAGATCGGGATCGCGCTTCGCGAGCGACAGGCCGTAGATGATCGAGAGGATCAGCACGCCGAGCGCCGCCCAGGGATAGATGTTGTAGGGGTAGGGCTGGCCCGGCTGGATCAGGCCCCAGAGCGGGAACAGCATCAGGACCGTGCCGACGATGGGGATCAGCGCGTGTTTGACCGGGTTGAACTCGTTGCGGTGATGGCGGAGCATGTAGACCGGCAGCGCGATGTTGGTGACGAGATAGGTGAGGATCACCGGGATCGTGCCGAGCGAGCCGGTCTCGCCGAAGAGATCGACCGGCTTGATGTTCCAGCCGAAGAAGATGACGATGCCGAGGGCCACGAGCACATAGCTCCACATCGCGACGAAGGGCGTGCGGTGCTGCGGGTGGATCTTGCCGAAGAAGCGCGGCAGCAGCCCCTCGCGGCCGGAGCTGAACAGGATGCGCGCCTGGCTGTTGGTCAGGCCCAGCAGCGAGGAGAAGATGCTGGTGACGCCGGCGAGATAGGCGATGATCAGGAACGATGCCGCCGAGGCCTTGAACGCGTCGACGAAGGGAATGTCCGCCTTGCCGATCGCGGTCGCGTTGTTGTGGAAGGCGATTTCGGTGGCGTAGGCGAGGAACATGTAGAGGATGCCGATCGACAGCGTGCCGATGATCAGCGCGCGCGGGATGTTGCGCCGCGCGTCGCGGGTTTCCTCGGCCAGGGTTGCCGAGTTCTCCCAGCCGATGAAGAGGTAGATCGCGATCGGGAAGCCGAGGCCGATGCCCTTGAGCCCGCCGGAGAGGTGGCTCCACTCGAACGGCGCGAGGCTGAGATGGCCGGCATTGACCACCAGCATGGTGATCGCGCCGATCAGCAGCAGCGCCAGCTCGAAATAGAAGAACACGGCTGCCCAGGTGGTCGAGAGGGCGACGCCGCGCGAGACCAGGATGCCGACCAGGCCGGTTTCGAGCAGGCTGAGCAGCTGCCAGGGAATGTTCAGGCCGAGGAACAGCTTCAGCGTGTCATGCGCCCAGCCGCCGGAGATCACCACCACCGAGGAGGCGGCGACGACATAGCCGAACACCACGAAGATCGAGGCCGCCGCCCCCGCCGCCGGGCCGAACGCCATGCCGATGAAGGTGACGAAGGAGCCGGTCGAGGGCCGGTATTTCGAGAATTCGGCGAGGGTGTTGGTCAGGAACAGCACGACCACCATGGCGACGAGGATGGTGAGCGGGGCGGCGACGCCGGCACCGCTGACGATCAGCCCGAAGCCGAAGAAGAAACTCATCGCCGGCGCGATGTTGGCGAGCGTCGAGGCGACGATCTGGGGCAGGCCCAGCGCGTCGCGCTTCAGTCGATGATGCGAACCCAGAACAGACATGATGGCTCCCGGTTTTGATTATTGTGCATTCATCTTACCCGACAGGGGGACGTTAGGCCACCGGCTTTGGCCAGCGCCGGTGCAGCCAGAGCCACTGGCCGGGACGCTGGCGCACCCAGCGCTCGATCGTCGCGTTCATCCAGGCGGTGCCGGCGGCGATGTCGGCCTCGCGGTCGTCGGTGACCTCGATCCGGTGCAGCTTCTCGAAGACGATGCGGATGCGCGCCGGGCCGATGCGTTCCGCGCGCACCGGCAGGATCGGGCAGCGGAACTTGCGGGCGAAGACGGCCAGCGCCGGGGCGGTCATCGCGTCGATTCCGAACAGCGGCGAGGCGATGCCGTCGTTCAGCTTCTGGTCCATCAGCATGCCGAGAATGCCGCCGCGCACCAGATGGGCATAGGAGCCGCGCGCACCGGCGGCGCCCTTGGCGAACATGGTGACCGGCTCGCCGGTGGCCTGCTCGCGCAAATCGAGGATCAGGCGGTCGACCGCCGGGTTGGCGGCGGCGCGGTAGAAGAAGGCGAGCCTGACGCCGAGCCGGTGCAGCACCGGCGGGATCAGCTCCCAGTTGCCGAAATGCGCGGTGAAGATGAGCGCCGGGCCGCCCTGCGCGGCGAGGGCCAGGCAATGCTCGCGGCCGACGATCTCGTAGCCGGGGCCGGCATCGGTTTCGCGCAGGGCGGCGAGATGCGGGAATTCGCCGGCGGTGCGGGCGAGGCTCTCCCACACCTCGCGGATGATGCGGCGGCGCGCGGCCTCGTCGAGTTCCGGCATGGCGCGGCGGAGATTCTGATCGGCGACGCGCGAGGTGGGGATCAGCGGGCCGATGCCGCGGCCGAGCGCGCCGGCGAGGTTGCTCGCGGCACGCGGGCCAAGGGCGCGGAAGATGCCGAGGAAGGCGCGTGCCGCGGTGGTTTCGATCTTGTGCAGGAGGCTCATGTCAGGAACCGATCAAGCGCGGCCGGGTCGTCGAAGGCAAGCCCCGCCTCGATCACCGCGCAGCGTGCGCGGAATGCCGGCGGCAGTTTCACCGCGTCCTTCGCGGTGGTGGCGAGGCGGGCGCCGAGGCGGCTTGCCTCGGCGTCGAGCCGGGCGAGATCGGCCGGTCGATAGGCGTGATGGTCGGGGAAGGGCAGCGTGCCGGCGATCTCGGCGCCGGCGTCGCGCAGGGATTCGAAGAATTTCTCCGGCCGGCCGATCCCGGCGAAGCCGAGCACGCGGGCGCCGGCGAGCTGCCCGGCATCGGTGACG
>NZ_AFPR01000205.1:0-7484 GCF_000219295.1 Acidiphilium sp. PM | reverse complement strand
CGTCGGCGCCAACCTGCCGGTCTATCGGGAGATCGAGGCGCGCATTGTTAGTGCCGCGCCGGCGCCGGTGCGCGATGCGGTCCGCCGCGCGGTGGACCGGGAGCTGAGCGGCTATGCCGCGACCGACATCCGCATCATGCCGCCGCTGCCGGCGATGGGGCCGGCGAACCTGCGCCGCCAGCCGCCGGAAATCGGGCCGGCGGGCTACAAGGTTGGCGACTACACGATTTATCCCAGCATCCAGGCCGGGACGTTCTACGACGACAATATCTACGCGACGCGGACGGGGCGGGTTGCCGATGCGGTCGGCACGATCTCGCCGGTGATCGCCATCCAGTCGAACTGGAAGCGCAACGCGCTGTATGCGGAGGTCGGCGCCGACCTGACCGGCTACTGGACGCATGGCAACGAGAACACCGCGGACTGGCATGCGCAGGTCGAGGGGCGGATCGACGTCAATGCCAAGACGCGGGTGGTGCTCGGCGGCATCGTGCTGCACGAGCACGAGGACCGCTCATCGCCCGACGCGGTGGAGGGGCTGACGCCGACGCCGTATACCGAGATGAACGCCTATGCCGGCGTGATCCGCCGCGTCGGCACGTTCAGCATCCGCACGGGGGCGGCGGTCGAGCGGCTCACCTTCGGCAATGTCGAGGGCCTGCACGGCGAGATCAATAATCAGGACCGCGACCGCAACCGCTACACCTTCGGCATCCTCGCGCGCGACGACGCGCGGCCGGGGTTCCGGCCCTATGCCGAACTGCTCGGCGACCTGCGGCGCTACGACACGGTGCCGGACGACTTCCAGTATTTCCGCAATTCGGACGGGTTCCGCGCCGGGGTGGGCGCGCTGTTCCGGCTGCTGCCGAGCCTTTCGGGCGACGCGTTCGTTGGCGTGATGCACAGGGATTATGCGGATTCGCGGTTCAAGACGATCACCACGCCGGCGGGCAGCGCGGATCTGCGCTGGCAGGCCGGCGAGGATACCGCCCTCACGCTGTTCATCGACCGTTCGATCGAGGAGACGACGCTGCCGGGCAGCCCGGCCTATATCTACACGCTGGTCGGCGGGCGCATCGAGCACGCGATCACCGACGACCTGACCGGCATCGCCCGCGCCGCCTTCGCGCGGAGCGACTTCGCGCAGTCGACCCGGTGGGACAACGAGGCGGACATGTCGGTCGGGTTGCGCTACCGGCTGATGAGCCGGGTGTTCCTCGGCGTCGACTACCGCTACACGCAGCGGATTTCCAGCGACAGCATCTTCAATTTCCGCCGCAACCAGGTCTATCTCGAACTGACCGAGGAATTCTGAACCCGCGCCGCCCGGCCGGGACTAACGGCGCGTTTGGGCGATGCGGGCGGTGAGGTATTCGGCGACCTCGTCCATCGTCCGCCGCGCCTCGGGCAGCAGGAGCTGAAAGATCGGCCAGACATGGGGCATGTTGTCCCACAGCCGGATGCTGACCTCGACGCCGGCCTCGCGCGCCCTGGTGGCGAGGCGGGTGCTGTCGTCGCGCAGCACCTCGATCGCGCTGGCGTGGATGCAGAGCGGCGGCAGGCCGGCGAGGTCGGCGTGCAGCGGCGAGGCGAGCCGATCGCGCTTGTCGGCGGCGCCGAGATAGAGCGCGGCGGCGGCGGGCATGGTGGTGGCGCAGAGCATCGGGTCGGCGCGCAGGTTGGTGCGCATGCTGTCGCCGGCGCAGGCAAGGTCGGTCCAGGGCGAGAACAGCACGGCGCAGGCGGGCATCGGCAGGCCGGCGCGCTTCGCCGCGACCAGGGTGGACAGGGCGAGGCCGCCGCCCGCGGAATCGCCGGCGATGACGAGCGAGGCCGGATCGCCACCCGCATCGAGCAGGCCGCGATAGGCGGCGAGCGCATCGTCGAGCGCCGCGGGAAAGCGGTGTTCCGGCGCGAGGCGGTAGTCCGGCGCGAAGACGCGGAAGCCGCGCTTCGCGAAGGCGAGGGTGAAGGGTTTGTGCGTGGCCGGCGAGCAGGCGATGAAGCCGCCGCCATGAATGTAGAGCACGGTGGCGGCGGGCGGCGCCTTCGGCTCGGTCCACAATCCGGGGATGCCGCCGCACTCGCCCTTTACGTAGCGACCGCCGGGCGGCGGCAGGACCGGGGTGCCGAGGGCACGGCGGACGCGGCGGGCGATCTCGGCCTCGGTGCGGCCGGAGACGTCGGCGGAGAGCTGCGACTTGACGATCGCGCGGATGAGCGGGTTGACGATGTGGGAGGCGAGGCTCGGCATGGCGTTTCCCTTCAGGGCCGGGCGCGGGTGAGTTGGGCGGCGAGGGAGGAGGGCATGAAGCTGGCCTGGCGGGCGACGAGTTTCGCGTGGCCGACCGGGAGGAGGCGCTGGATCCAGTCCAGCACGCGGGCGTCGGCGCCGATCAGCACGCGGTTGCGGCGGCGCTCGATGCCATCGAGGATCGCGGCGGCGGCCTTGTCGGCCGGGGTGCGGAGGAGTTTCTCGAACTGCACGAGGCCCTCCGCCGCGGCGGCGGCATCGGTGCCGCGGGCGACGCGGGCGCTGCGGGCGATGGCGGTGTTCACCCCGCCCGGATGGATGACGGTGATGCCGACGCTGGTGCCGGCGAGTTCCTGGCGCACCGCCTCGGCGAAGCCGCGGATCGCGAACTTGCTGGCGCAATAGGCGACGTTGCCGGGCACGCCGACGATGCCGAAGACCGACGAGGTATAGGCGATCTGCGCCGCCGGCGCGCGCTTGAGATGCGGCAGGAAGGCGGTGGTCAGGCGGATGCCGGCCCAGAAATTGATGTCCATCAGCCACTCGAAATCGTCGGGGCCGTAATCGTCGAACGGGCCGGCCAGGGCGACGCCGGCATTGCTGACCAGCACCGTGACCTTGCCGTGGGCGGCGAGCACTGCATCGGGCAGCGCGGCGATGGCGGCGCGGTCGGCAAGGTCGGCGACATGGGTGGTGAGCGGCGCGCGATGCAGGGCGGCGATGCGGCGGCTGACGCCGTCGAGCCCGGCCGCGTCGCGATCGACCAGGGCGAGGCGACTGCCTTTCGCTGCCATCCGCACGGCGAGCTCGGCGCCCATGCCGCTGGCGGCGCCCGTGATGACGGCGACGGCGCCGTCGAGGTTCAGTTTCATCGGCGTGCTCTCACGTGCAGTTGCCTAACGGCTCGTTTGGTAGTCGGCGAGGTCGGCCGCGGCGGTCGCGCGGCGGTAGCCGACGACGGTGCCGGGCCAGAGCGTGGTGTTGCGGCCGTCGGCATCGAGATACCAGCTGCGGCAGCCGCCGGTGGTCCAGACCGTTTTCGCCATTTTCCGGTCCAGCTCCTTCTGGTAGCGGGCCAGCGCCTCGGGCTTCGGCGCCGCCGCCCTGATGCCGGCGGCGCGCATCCGGCGCAGGAGATCGACCGCGTAGCGCACCTGCGCCTCGATCATGATGACGACCGAATTGTGGCCGAGCCCGGTGTTCGGCCCGAGCAGGAGCAGGAAGTTCGGGAAGTTGGGGACGGTGATGCCCTTGAACGCCTCCATGCCGGTATCCGCCCAGAAGCGGTTCAGCTCGATCCCGCCGCGGCCGACGAGGCGGAGATGGCGGAAGGCGGTGGTGACCTCGAAGCCGGTGCCGTAGATGATGACGTCGGCCTCGTGCTCGACGCCCCCGGCATCGACGATGGAGCGGGCGCGCACCTCGGCCACGGCGGCGGTGGTCAGGCTGACATTCGGGCGGGCCAGGGCGGGGTAGTAGTCATCCGACAGCAGGGTGCGCTTGCAGCCCTGGCGGTAGTCCGGCGTGACGCTTGCGGCGAGGACCGGGTCCTTGATCGCGCGGGCGATGTTCCGCCGGCCGAGCGCCTCGCCGGCGCGCTGGGCCCGCCGGTTGCCGAGGAAGCCGAGCACCCGGGCCTCGTGCACCCAGAACAGCGACTGGCGGAACAGGCGGCGCATCCACGGATGGCGGGCGAAGCGGCGCTGCCAGAGCTCGGGCACCGGGCGATCGTGCCGGGGCAGCACCCAGGGCGGGGTGCGCTGGAACACGGTGACATGCGACGCCACCTTGGCGATTTCGGGGATGAACTGGATGGCGGAGGCGCCGGTGCCGATCACCGCGACGCGCTTGCCGGCGAGATCGAGATCGTGCCGCCAGGTGGCGGAGTGGAAGCGCGGGCCGGCGAAGGCCTCGATGCCCGGCAGGTCGGGGATGGAGGGCCAGTGCAGCGGGCCCATGCCGCCGACGAGGACGCGCGCCTCGATCGTGCCGGTGGTGGTGGCGGCGACCCAGAGGCCGCGCGCCTCGTCCCACCGCGCCTCGATCAGCGCCGTGCCGAAGCGGATCAGCGGGCGGAGGGAGAAGCGGTCCGCCACGTCGCGCAGATAGGCGTAGAGCTCGGGCTGCCGGGGAAAGAGGCGCGACCAGTCGGATTTCGGCGCGAAGGACAGCGAGTAGAGATGCGAGGGAATGTCGCACGCGGCGCCGGGATAGGTGTTCTCGCGCCAGGTGCCGCCGACCTCGGCGGCCTTCTCGATCAGCAGGAGATTGCCGAAGCCGGCCTCCTGCAGGCGGATCGCCATGGCGAGGCCGGCAAAGCCGGTGCCGACGATCAGCACGTCGACCCGGGTGACCGCGGCCTGCGCCTCGGCGCGGGGAGAGGCGGCGTCGAGCATGGTTGTTCCTCCGTTCCGGTGGCCGGCCCGCCGATGCGGGATTCGGGCGCGGCGCTAGGGTGTTTGCCCTAATTGGGAAAAGCATTAGGGTGAATACCCTAGGTTGGTCAAGCGAAGAGTCGGGGCGAAAAGATCATGGCGGGGACAGGCGGACGGGCCGGAGCGACGCGGCAGCGCGTGCTGGAGGCGACGCTCGGGCTGTTCAACGAGCGCGGCTTCGGCGTGACCGTCGCCGAGATCGCGGCGGCCTGCGGGATGCGCGAGGGCAACCTGCATTATCATTTCCGCAAGAAGGAGCTGCTGATCGCCACCCTGTTCGAGCGGTTCCAGGAGGAGGAGCTCGCGGTCGCGGAGGCGGAGCTGGGCGACGCGGCGGCGGCGGAGTCGTATGCCGAGTACCAGCTCGGCTGGTTCGCGCTGATGTGGCGCTATCGGTGCTTCTATCGCGACGCGTTCAACCTGCAGCACCGGCTGCCGGGGCTGAAGGGGCGGTTCATGGAGGTGCAGGCGCGGGCGAGTGCGGCGGTGGCGCGGGTGATGGCGCTGGCCACGGAGCACGGGTTCCTCGCGATTCCGGCCGGGCGGATCCGCAGCTTCGTCACCAATGTCTGGATCGTGTCGAGCTACTGGATGGATTACCTGCGCACCAGCACCGCGTCCGCCGGGCTGACGGAGCAGCAGATGCAATGGGGGTTCGGGCAGGTGATGGCGCTGTTCGAGCCCTATCTGACCCCGGCGGGGCGGGCGGCGTTCTCTCCGCTGGCGCAGCGCGCGGCGGCGCTGGTCATGCGGGAGGACGAGCCCGGCGGGCGGGGCTGAGCCCGCCGCGCCGGCATGGCGGCCCGGAGCGTGCCGGGCCGCCGCGGATCAGGCCGCGAACTGGTTCATCGTGTTGTGGGCGCCGCCGGCCTTCAGCGCGGCATCGCCGGCGAAATACTCCTTGTGATCGTCGCCGATGTCGGAGCCGGCCATGTTCTGGTGCTTCACGCAGGCGATGGCCTGGCGGATTTCCTTGCGCTGCACGCCGGCGACATAGCCGAGCATGCCCTGCTCGCCGAAATACTCCTTCGCGAGATTGTCGGTCGACAGCGCCGCGGTGTGGTAGGTCGGCAGGGTGATGAGGTGGTGGAAGATGTTCGCCCGCCGCGCGGCGTCGCGCTGGAACGTGCGGATGCGCTCATCGGCCTCGGCCGCGAGGTCGGACGCGTCGTAGTCGGCGCTCATCAGCCGGGCGCGGTCGAAGGCCGAGACGTCCCTGCCCTGCTCCTTCCAGGCATCGAAGACCTGCTGGCGGAAGTTCAGCGTCCAGTTGAAGGAGGGCGAGTTGTTGTAGGCGAGCTTGGCGTTCGGGATGACCTCGCGCACGCGATCGACCATCGAGGCGATCTGCTCGATATGGGGCTTCTCGGTCTCGATCCAGATCAGGTCGGCGCCGTTGTTCAGGGCGTTGATGCAGTCGAGCACGCAGCGGTCGGCCCCGGTGCCGGGACGGAACTGGTAGAGGTTGGAGGGCAGGCGCTTCGGGCGCAGCAGCTTGCCGTTGCGGGTGATCAGCACGTCGCCGTTGCCGATCTGCGCGGGATCGACCTCGTCGCAGTCGAGGAAGGAATTGTACTGGTCGCCGATGTCGCCCGGCTCCTTCGAATAGGCGATCTGCTTGGTCAGCCCGGCGCCGAGCGAGTCGGTGCGGGCGACGATCACGCCGTCCTCGACACCGAGCTCCATGAAGGCGTAGCGCAGGGCGCGGATCTTCTGGACGAAATCCTCGTGCGGGACGGTCACCTTGCCGTCCTGGTGGCCGCACTGCTTCTCGTCGGACACCTGGTTCTCGATCTGCAGCGCGCAGGCGCCGGCCTCGATCATCTTCTTCGCCAGCAGGTAGGTCGCCTCGGCATTGCCGAAGCCGGCGTCGATATCGGCGATGATCGGCACGACATGGGTTTCGAAATTGTCGATCCGGGTCTGCACCTCCTTCTGCTTCGCGAGGTCGCCGGCCTCGCGGGCGGCGTCGAGCTCGCGGAAGAGCAGGCCGAGCTCGCGGGCATCGGCCTGGCGGAGGAAGGTGTAGATCTCCTCGATCAGCGCCGGCACCGAGGTCTTTTCATGCATCGACTGGTCGGGCAGCGGGCCGAACTCGGAGCGCATCGCCGCGACCATCCAGCCGGAGAGGTAGATGTAGCGGCCCTTGGTGGTGCCGAAATGCTTCTTGATCGCGATCATCTTCTGCTGGGCGATGAAGCCGTGCCAGCAGCCGAGCGACTGGGTGTAGCGCGAGGGATCGGCATCGAAGGCGGCCATGTCCTGGCGCATGACCTTCGCGGTGTGGCGGGCGATGTCGAGCCCGGTCTGGAACCGGTTCTGCAGCCGCATGCGGGCCACGGCCTCGGGCGAGATGCCCTCCCAGGCGGCGCCCTTCGCGGCGATCGTTTCGCTCATCGTGCCAATCGTCTGCTGATACGTCATTCGAACCCTCGTTGTTATCCGGAAACGCGTGATGCGATTCAGATACACCTCGGGGGTCGGCGCGTCAGAAGGTTTTGTGAAGTTTTCACGTAAACATGTGAAACTATGCACCTAGTGAGCAGGTGCGGTGAAAAATTTTTACAGAACGGCGCGCGAGCGGCGCATTGTTATAAAGCCGCGCGCGGCCGGCGCGCGGGGGCGGACAGCGCCCGCAGCAGGCGGCTGGAGACCAGGCCGCCGATCAGGGCGAGCGCCAGCATGCTGCCCATCTGCCAGGCGAGCAGCGTGACCAGATTGACCGAGCCGTGGAACAGCCGCAGCGCGACCTCGGCGGCGGCGCAGGCCGCAAGCGCGCCGCACAGGCCGGCCGG
>NZ_AFPR01000206.1:0-13191 GCF_000219295.1 Acidiphilium sp. PM | reverse complement strand
CGGGTTCGCCCGCCGCGGCGATGGCCGCGCGGGTGCGGATGATGGCCGGATCGTCCGGCCCCTCGGCGGTGTGCAGCACGACGCTGCGCCCCTCGCGCAGGGCGGCGAGGCCGTCCCGCTCGGCGCGGTCGAGTTCCCGCGCCCAGAGGGCGGGGTCGGCGGCGGCGGCGGCATCGACCGCGAAGGTAGTGAAGCCGTCGCGCCGCGCCTGCGCGATCTGCGCGGCGGTGACCGGCGCGCAGGAGGCGGAGACGACGGCGATGCGCTTGACCGGCGGGGCGGATGCGGGCTCGGCCTCCGGCGCCAGCAGGCCGATCCGCCGCCAGTGCGCGACGAGGGCGTATTCGACGCCCTGCGAGCCGATCGCGAAGAGGCGCTCGCCCCGATGGTCCCAGATCAGCCGGCCGGCTTCCGCGATCGTGGCCTCGTCGATGGCATCCAGCGAGACGATCCGCTCGCCGGCGTCGAGGCAGGCGGCCAGCGCCGCGTCGGCTCGTCCGCCTTGCAGGGCGACGAGGTCGACCAGCCCCATCGGCGCCGCGATCTGGCGGGCGAGGTGACGGCGGAGATCGGCCTCGTCCATCGGGGTGACGGGATGGCGGGACATGGTCGGGTGCCGGTCGAGCCGGTGGACCGCGCCGCCGGCGACGGCGAAGAGATTGCCGAAGGCCTGGTAGCGGCCGAGCGCGGGGGCGGCGACGAGCAGCGGGTGCCAGGCGCCGCCGAGGCGCGGGACGCCGAGTTCGATCGCCCGGCCGATCGAGCCGACCTGCGGCGCGGAGTCGAAGGTCGAGCAAACCTTGTAATGGGTGACCGGCGCGCCGATGCGGGCGAGGGTGTCGAAGATCCCGGGAAGGTTCGCGTCCATCCAGGCCGGCGTCTGCGAGCGGGCGATCCCCGCGATGCCGACGGCGCGGCAATCGGCGAAGCGGGCGAGGGCGGCCTCGTCGGGCGGTTCGAGGAACAGCACGGTGGGCACGCCGGCGAAGCCGAGCACCTCCATCACCGCCGACGAACCGGTATAATCGTCGCCGTAGAAGCCGATCAGCCTGTCGCCGCGCGGGGTCAGGACGCGCCCTCCAGCGCCCGGGCCAGCGCCGGGTGCGTCTTCGCGTGCTCGGCGGCGGGAATGCCGGCCATCGCCGCGTCCCACGCCGCGCGCAGGGCCGCCACGCCTTCGGCCGGCCCGCCGGGATGGCCCATGATGCCGCCACCGGCGGCGTAGATCAGGTCGGCCGAGCCGAGCGCCGCATAGGTGTCGCCCGCCTGGCGGACGGACTGGCCGGAGGAGAAGACCGGCATGACGACATTCGGCGCCGCATCGGACATCGGGGTGAGGCAGGCGCGCGCGGAGGCGATGACGCTGTCGTCATCCTCGGCGAACTTGTTGCGCAGGCCGTTCACATGCATGTGGTCGGCACCGGCGAGGCGCCAGATCTTCTGCCAGGCGACATAGGACCAGCCCAGCAGCGGGTGCCGCGACAGCGCGCCCCAGCCGTTGCGATGCGCGTGGATCGGCAGCGCGGCGTGGCGCGACAGCGCGAGGAAGCCGCTGACGCCCACGGAGTTGAGGCTCGCCATCACGCAGGTGCCGCCGAGCTCGCGCACGAGGTCGTGCCGGCGACGCATCTCGTCGACCTCGCCGGTCAGGTTGAAGGCGAACATCACCTTCTTTCCGGTGCGCTCGGCATGATCGTTGACGACGCGCATCACCGCGCGGGCGCGGGCCTCGAACGGGCAGGCGGGGCCGTCGGCCTGCAACTCGTCGTCCTTGATGAAGTCGATGCCGGCCTCGCAGAGGGTGGCGACCAGGGCGGCGGTCTGCCCGGCATCGAAGCCGACGCTGGGCTTGACGATGGTGCCGATCAGCGGCCGCCCCTCGACGCCGGCAAGCCGCCGCGTGCCGGGGATGCCGAAGCGCACGCCGGGATTGGCGGCGGCGAAGCTCGCGGGCAGCCGCAGGTCGAGCAGGCGCAGGCCGGAGAACTGGCGCAGTTCGAAGAGATTGCCGGCGACGGTCGCGACGAGATTGGGCAGCGACGGGCCGAGATTGTCCACCGGCCAGGAGAGGGTGACGGCGGCGCGGCGGATGACCGGCGGCGACGCGCCGCGCGGGGTTCCGGCGCCGGGCAGGGAGGGCGAGCCGACCGTTTCCAGGACATCGAGCCGCTCGACCCGTGCCGCGGCGCGCGCCTTGAGTTCGGGGGTTTCGCCGGGCACCGGCACGAAGGTGCCGCTCGACTGCTCGCCGGCCATCGCCGCGGCGGCGTGGCCGGGGTCGAACGCGGTCTCGATCAGGTAATCGGCTTCGATGCGTTCCGCGCCACTCACTGGACATCCTTCCCTTCGCGCCGCTTGCCGGGCGCAACTGGTATGATGAGTAGTTCAGTCAGCGGGGTCGCGCAAGGGGATCAGGCGAGGGAAGGCTGCTCGGTCTCGGGGGTGGCGGCCTCGTTCATCAGGGCCGAATAGAGGGCGTTCGCCCGGCTGAGATGCTCGGTCATCGCGACGGCCGCGGCATCGGCGTCGCCGGCGGCGATGGCGCGGTAGATCCTGTCGTGCTCGGCGAGCGTCAGGCGTTCCGCGCCGCGGGCCGAGACCAGGTCGCGCTTGAAGCGCATCATCCACGAGGCGAGGCCCTGGCAGACCGCGGTGATCAGGGAGTTGCCGGTCATCTCGGCGATGCGGCGGTGGAATTCCATGTCGGCGGCGATGAAGCGCGGCGCGTCGCCGCGCGAATCGTGGCAGGCGGCGAGCGCCTCGCGCAGCGCCGCGAGGCCTTCGCGGGTGGCGCGCATCGTCGCCACCCGCGCGAGCCCGACCTCGAACAGCAGGCGCGCCTCCTTCAACTCATCGAGACCACGCGGGCTGTTGGCGAGGAGTTGCAGCATCGCGCCGGAAATCTGTTCGATGATCGTCTCCGCCGAGGGCTGGATCACCCGCGCCCGCTCGCCGTGGGAAATCCGGATCAGCCCCATCTGCTGCAGGCTCTGCATCGCCTCGCGGATCGCGGGGCGGCCGACGCCGAGCATCTGCATCAGCTCGCGCTCCGCCGGCAGCTGCGAGCCGGGCGGGAACTGCCGCGCCTCGATCGCGGCGATCAGCCGGTCGAGCACCTCGTGCGACAGTTTCCGCCGTTCCACCGGCCTTGGTTCGAGCCTTTTCATGATCCAGCCATTCCACCTGCTTCCGGGCGCCGCGCGCCGAGTGACGATGCCCTTCGAGATGGGCCCCGTTCATCATCCGTCCATATCCCCGTCGTCCCGAAGGCGCAGCGGGGTCGGCGGACGGAATGCAGCCGGGCCCCTCTTGATGGTATGATGACTATGTGACATCTTCCCGGCACCGTAAATGCCATTCATAACGGCAGCGGACGGAGGAACGTTTCGTGACATCAGACCGAATTCCGCCCCGCGACGCCGCGACGGGCCCATGAGCAGGTCGATTGCCGCCGGCCTGCGGTATCCAAGGCTCGTGGGTTTCCTCGGCTTCTGCGTGGTCTTCGCCGCCCTCTGGGCCGGCGGGCTGGTCGCCACCGTCCGGCCGATCGGCGGGTCCGCCGCCGGCGACAGCCATCCCTCCGCCGGACTGGCCTTCAAGCCGGACGCCTATGTCGCGCGGATCTGGGGAACGCGCGTGGTGCCGGACGCGCGGCGCGAAAGCGCCAGCCTCGCCACCGTGCTCGCCGCGCTGGCGAAGGACAAGGGCGCGGCCCTGGCGCGGTACGGCCACAAGGTCGCCAGCACCTACAACATTCTGGTGCGCTTCACCGGCACGGTGGGCAAGGTGGATACCTCGTCGCCGATCGGGACGATGCGGGTGACCGTGGCGGGAGCGAGCCCGGTGGCCGTGAAGGTCGCGACCGGGCCGGTGATTCTCGGCACCACGCTGCGCGACGCGCTGAAGTTCATCAGCTTCGGCGAGTTCCTCAACCAGATCCAGTACGGCGACGTCGCCGACGCGCTCAACAGCCGCGTGGTGAAGACGGTCGTCGCGCCGCTCGACCTCGCGAAGCTGAAGGGGCGGAGCGTGACCGTCTACGGCGCCTGGACCTATGACGACGGCGATCCGTCCGACATCACGGTGACGCCGGTGATCATCGAGGCCGGAAAGGCGGGCGGATGAGCGCGCCGGTCTTCCAGGCCGAGAGCGTGACCAAGGCGTTTCCCGGCACGCTGGCGCTGGATCGCGTCGATTTCGCGGCCCATGCCGGTGCCGTGAACATCCTGGTCGGCGAGAACGGCGCCGGAAAGTCGACGCTGATGAAGATCATCGCCGGCGCCGAGCGGCCGACCGGCGGCCGCCTGCTGCTCGACGGCGAGCCGGTCAGCTTTGCCACGCCCTCGGAAGCGACGGCGAAAGGCATCGGCATCATCTACCAGGAACTCGATCTCTGCCCGAATCTTTCGGTGGCGGAGAACATCTTCCTCGGCCATGAGGCCGGCAAGGGCGCGCTGGTCGACCGCAAGCGGCAGATCGAGGTGGCGCGGCAGATCCTGCGCCGCCTCGATCACGACATCGACCCGAACCGCCTGGTCGGCGACCTGAGCGTGAGCCTGCAGCAGATCGTCGCCATCGCCAAGGCGCTGCGCCACGAGGTGCGGGTGCTGATCATGGACGAGCCGACCTCGGCGCTGTCCGCGGGCGAGGTGCGCACGCTCTTCAAGCTGATCCGCGACCTCAAGGCGCAGGGCGTCGCGATCATCTACATCTCGCACCGGATGGAGGAGCTTCTCGAGATCGGCGACTACATCACGGTGCTTCGCGACGGCCGGGTCGCAGCGCATGCGCCGATGCAGGGCATCGACATGGGCTGGATCCTGCACCGGATGCTCGGCGACACCACGCTCGACGTGCCGCATCACGGCAATGTCGCGACCGGCGCGCCGATCCTCACGGTTGCCGACATGCGCTGTCCGCGCACGGAGAACGGCGTGTCGGTCGAGGGCGTGTCGCTCGAGGTGAGGCGCGGCGAGATCGTCGGCCTGTTCGGGCTGATGGGCGCGGGGCGGACGGAACTGCTCGAATGCCTGATGGGGCTGCACCCGGAATCGACCGGCCAGGTCACGCTCGCCGGCGAGACGCTCGATCCGCGCCTCGGCCTCGACCAGCGGATCGCCCGCGGCATGATGCTGATCCCCGAGGACCGGCAGGCCGCGGGCATCGTGCAGACGATGACGCTGGGCGAGAACATCACCCTCGCCAATCTCGGGCAGTACGAAAACTTCGGCTGGCTGCAACGGAATTTCGGCGCGTCCGACATTGCCGCGACGATCCGCAACCTCGCGATCAAGGCGTTCTCGCCCACGCAGATGATCACCACGCTCTCCGGCGGCAACCAGCAGAAGGCGATCGTCGGCAAGGCGCTGCTGATCCGCCCGCAGCTGCTGCTGATGGACGAGCCCGGCCGTGGCATCGACGTGAAGGCGAAGGCGGAGATCTTCACCATCATGAACCGTCTCGCCGCCGAGGGCATCGGCATTCTCTTCGTCTCGTCCGAGGTGAAGGAGATCGTCGCCCTCGCGGACCGGACGATCGTGATGTCCGAAGGGCGCATCACGGCGGAATTCGCGCGCGGCGCCTATGACGAACAGGACCTCATGCGCGCCGCCGCCCGCGCGCGGGAGGCCGCATGAGCGGACAATCGGAACAGGTCGAGAGAATGAGCGAGACAGTCGAAACCTCTGCACCCGCCTCGGCCCCGGCGCTCGCGGCCCTGCTGCTGCGCTTCCGCGCCTTCGTCGCGCTGATCGTGATCATGGCGCTGTTCGCCTTTCTCTCGCCGGCGTTTCTCACCTGGTCGAACATCATCACCGTGCTGGTGCAGTCCTCGATCAACGGCCTGCTCGCGATCGGCATGACATTCGTCATCGTCTCCGGCGGGATCGACCTTTCGGTGGGCTCCATCGCCGGGCTTTGCGGCATGATCGTCGGCGCGCTGATCGATGTCGGGCTGCCGGTGCCGTTCCTGGGCGTAGTGATCTACCCGCATGCCTGGGCGGCGGTCGCCATCGCGCTGGCCGCCGGCGCGCTGATCGGCGCGATCAACGGCTTCGTCATCACCAGGATGAAGGTCGCCCCCTTCATCGCGACACTCGGCATGCTCTACATCGCGCGCGGCATCGCCCTGCTCAGCAACAACGGTTCGACCTTTCCCTTCCTCGACGGGCACAAGGCGCTCGGCAACCGGGGCTTTCCCTGGCTCGGCAACGGGCTGCTGCTGCACATCCCGGTGCCGATCTGGCTGCTGGTGATCGCGAGCGTGGTGGCCACGGGCATCGCCGAGCGCACGAAGTTCGGCCGCCATGTCTACGCGATCGGCGGCAACGAGCGCGCGGCCGCGCTCTCCGGCGTGCGGGTGCTCGCGGTGCGCGCGCGGGTCTATGTGATTTCCGGCGTGCTGGCGGCGCTGGCGGGCATCGTCATCGCCGCGCAGCTCGACTCCGCGGGGGCGGCGGCCGGCACCGGCTACGAGCTGAACGCCATCGCCGCGGCGGTGCTCGGCGGCACGTCGCTGATGGGCGGCAAGGGAACGATCGGCGGCAGCGTGATCGGCGCGCTGGTGATCGCCGTGCTGGTCGACGGGCTGATCCTGCTCGGCGTGTCGGATTTCTGGCAGATGATCATTACGGGTTTCGTGATCGTGCTGGCGGTGGCGATCGATCAGGTGCAATTCCGCGGCGTGCGCATGCCCTGGGGCCGGCGCCGCGGCAAGGAGGTAACGCCCTGAACAGCGTTCAGGAGGTTGCGAACAATCAACGAGTTCAACAGCAAGCGGAGGAACTGACCATGAAACTGAAGACACTGCTCGGCCCGGCCTGCCTCGGCGCCGTGCTTGCCGCATCGGCGGCGCTGCCGGCCCATGCCGCGACCCAGCCGGCGATCCATTCGCAGAAGGGCAGCAACGGCAAGACGATCGCCATCTTCGTCCCCTCGCTCAGCAATCCGTTCTTCGTGGCGGAGGAAAAATTCGCCGCCGAGGAAGCGACGAAGCTCGGCTACGGCACGATGGTCGCGAGCCATAACGGCAATGCCTATACCCAGCTCAACCTGATCAAGACCGCGATCGCGCGCCACGTCGCCGCGATCATTCTCGACAATGCGGGCGCGGATTCGTCGATCTCGGCGGTGAAGCTCGCGACCAAGGCGGGCGTTCCGGTCTTCCTGATCGACCGCGAGATCAACGCCAAGGGCATCGCCAAGGCGCAGATCGTCTCCAACAACTTCCAGGGCGCGCAGCTGGAGGGGACGGAGTTCGCGAAGCTGATGGGCTACAAGGGCACCTATGTCGAGCTGACCGGCCTGCCGTCGGACACCAACGCCAAGGTCCGCTCGCAGGGTGTCGCCAGCGTGCTCAAGCATTTCTCCGGCATGAAGATGGTCGCCGTGCAGACCGCCGACTGGTCGCAGTCGAAGGGCTTCCAGGTGACGCAGACGCTGCTCGAGGCGCATCCGCACATCAAGGGCCTGATCGCCGACAACGACACGATGGCGATGGGTGCTGAAGCGGCGCTGCTCGCGGCCCACAAGCCGAACGTGATCGTCACCGGCTTCGATGGCAGCCCGGACGTGATCAATTCGATTCGCAAGGGCCAGATCAAGGCCGACGTGCTGCAGCCGATCGCGACCTTCTCGCGCGAGGCGGTGATCGAGGCGGACAAATACATCCGCACCGGCAAGACCGGCAAGCCGGAGAAGCAGGAGCTGAACTGCACGCTGATCACCAAGGCGAATGTCGGCGACTACACCAACTGGGCGATGAAATCGAAATCCTGAGCTGGCGGCTCGGCAACCACCCGGCGGCCCTTCCCGGGGCCGCCGGCAAAAATCGATCTGAACACCGACGGAACGGGGCGGCGAATGCTCAACGGGGCGCTGATCGGCTGCGGCTTCTTCGCGCAGAACCAGCTTCGGGCCTGGGCGGAGGCCGGCGATGCCGGCATCGTCGCCCTGTGCGACCGGGATGCGGCGCGGCTTGCGGCAACCGCGGCGCGCTTCGGCATCGCCCGCACCTATGACGACGCGGCGGAGATGCTCGCCCGCGAGCGGCCCGACTTCGTCGACATCGCGACCACGGTGGCCTCCCACGTGCCGCTGGTGACGCTGGCGGCGCGCGCCGGCGTGCCGGTGATCTGCCAGAAGCCGTTCACCGAAACGCTCCCCGAGGCGGCGGAGCTGGTCGAGACCTGCCGGCGGGCGGGCGTGAAGCTGATGGTGCACGAGAATTTCCGCTGGCAGGCGCCGATCCGCGCGGTGCGCCGCGTGCTCGATGAAGGCGAGATCGGCCAGCCGTTCTGGGCGCGCATCGCCTTCCGCTCGGCCTATGACGTGTATGCCGGACAGCCCTATCTGGCCGAGGGATCGCGCTTCATCATCCAGGATCTCGGCATACACCTGCTCGATGTCGCGCGGTTTCTGTTTGGCGAGGTGACGACCCTGGCGGCGCGGACCCAGCGGGTGAATCCCCGCATCGCCGGCGAGGACGTGGCGACGATGATGCTCGGCCACGCGGCGGGGGTGACGACGGTCGTCGATTGCAGCTACGCCAGCGCGCAGGAGCGCGAGCTGTTTCCGCAGAGCCTGATCGAGATCGACGGGGCGCGCGGCACGCTGCGGCTCGGCGCCGATTACGAACTCGTCGTGCACGCCGATGGCGCGACGCGGCGCGAGACCGTCGCCCCCGACGAGGCGCGCTGGGGACCGGCGCCCTGGCACGGCATTCAGCACAGCGTGTTCGACATCCAGGAGCATTTCATCGCGTGCCTGCGCGGCGGGCGCGAACCGGAAACCTCGGGGGCGGACAATCTCCGCACCCTCGCGCTGGTCGAGGCGGCCTATCTGTCGGCGCAGCGCGGCGGCGCGCCGGTCGATCCCGCCGCGCTCGTGGCGGCGGCGCGGGACGAGGCCGGGGGCTGACCCGAAAGGGGAGGAGACTGGCTCGGGCGCGGTCGCCGGCTGCTGCGGAGGTTGTCAGCCGGTGGCGAGCGGCGCCTCTCCCATGCGGCTCAACGCGGCGAATACCGAACGAACCGGCCCGGACCAGTCGCCGAGATGCTCCTGGCGATGAAGGGTGATCGAGTCGTACCATGGCGTATCGGTCCGGCCGAGCAGCCAGCGCCAGTCGCACGAAGCCGAAAGCAGAACGTGACACGGCTTGCCCATCGCGCCGGCCAGATGGGCGATCGACGTGTCGACGGTCACGAGGCCGTCGAGATGGTGAAGGATGCCGGCGGTGGCGCCGAAGTCGGTGATCCGGGATGCCAGGCTGTCGATCTCGTAGTCCGCGCATCGCGCGCCAAGCTGCAGCGCGACGAAGCGCACTCCGGGGAGATCGAACAGGCTGGAGAGAGCGCCGGGCGGCAACGAGCGTCGCCGGTCGTTGTTGTGGCCGGGATTGCCTGCCCAGACCAGTCCGAAGACCCGTTCGCCACGGCGCGGCGCGAGATCGGCGAAGCGCGCGATCTCGGCGTCCGGCGCCGCGAGATAACCGCCGGACGCCGGGATCGCGGACGGCGTGAGGCGAAGGACATGAGGCAGGCTCATCTGGTCGATCGCGCAGTCGACATCGGCGGGCGCCGGATCATCGAGCCGGCAAAGGCCGATGCCGAGATGCGCGAACAGCGGGAACAGCGGCGCATGGCAGGCGAGGGTGACGCGGCGCGCCTGCGCGGCCAGCGCGGGCAGGAAGCGCGCGAACATGATCGTATCGCCCAGGCCCTGTTCCGCGCGGACGAGCAGGTGGCGGCCGGCCAGCGATTCGCCGCGCCAGACGGGTGCGGGCAGGCGGTCGAAATGCGGGCCATAGATCGGATGACGCTTGCGCCATTCATACGCCTCGAACCCGGTCGCGAAATCGCCGGACAGCAGGGCGGCGACGCCGCGGTTCCATTGCGCCACGGCGAAATCGGGATCGAGCGCGATGGCCCGGTCGCACAATGCGATGGCTTCCGCCGTATCGCCACGGATGGTGCGCAGCACGGCCAGGCTGGCCAGCGCCTCCCGCAGGTCGGGATTGATCTCGAGTGCCGCGCGCAGGTCGGCCTCGCCCTCATCGATCCGGTCGAGCCCGATCAGCGCGTTGCCGCGGTTGAGCAAGGCCCCCGCATGGCCGGGCTGCGCGGCGAGCACCAGATTGAAGAGGTCGATGGCGGGGCCCGGCTTGCCGAGCGCCGAGAGTGCTGAGCCAAGGGTGAACCGCGCGTGGTCGCAGCCCGGATCCAGCGCCAGGGCTAGGGCCGCGCAGCGCGCCGCCTCGGCGTTGGCGCCGGCCGCCAGATGGGCCGCGGCCAGTCCGGCCTGCGCCGGCGCGAAGCCCGGCCGCAGCCTTACCGCCTCGGCATAGGCTGTGACCGCGCCCGCCGCATCGCCGCGGTCGATCCGCACCGCGCCGGCGACCATCCATCCCTCCGCCAGGTTCGGCATGGCGGCGCAGGCGGCAGAGGCGTCGCGTTCCGCGGCATCGAGCGCGCCGAGCGACCAGAGCGCCAGCGCCCGGTTGGCGAGCGCCGCGGGAAAGCCGGGCAGGACCTCGAGCACGCCGGTGAAGCATGCCGCCGCTTCGGCGTAATTGCCGCTCCCATGGGCCGCGAGCCCTCCGGCGAAAAGCTGTTCGGGCGAGGCGGAGGACGCGAGCACATTCTGATCCATGCCCGCAGCTTAAAGAGATGAGCTTAACGAAACCTTACGGGCGCCGCCCGCCGGCGCGGTTCAGCGGTCGGCGACCGCGGTGCCGTAATCCTGCAGCTGCGGCGCGTGTCCTTCGGCCAAGGCGGTGAGGCTCGCCGGCACGTCGCCGATCTGCTCGGCATAGATCCAGCTGTCGGCCAGCACCTGCTGGACGAAGCGGCGGGTGGCCGCGTTCGGGATCGATTCGATGAAGATCAGCGGATCGCCGCCGTCCTTGATCGTGTCGACCCATTTCGACGCGGCGACCGGACCGGCATTGTAGCTGGCCAGAATGTCGAGCAGGTTGCGCTTCACGTCGGGCTGGGCCGCCAGGTAGCGCAGATAGGACTGGCCGAGCGCGAGGTTGGCCGCCGGATCGTCCAGCCGGTCGGCGATGCCGTAGCGGTGCGCCATCGCGAGCGCGGTCGCCGGCATCAGCTGCATCAACCCGCGCGCGCCGACCACGGAAACGGCGCGCGGGTTGAAGCCGGATTCGGTGCGGGCGAGCGCATAGACCAGCGCGGGATCGACGCTGAATCCGCCGGCCGGGTGCAGGGCGGGCAGGGGCAGCTTCACCCCGGCAATTTCGTTGCCCGGCAGGACGCGGGTGAGCGCCACCGCGACATCGATCAGCCCGGCGCGCGCGGCGACGCGCAGTGCCGCGCGGCCGAGATTGGGATCGGACTTGATCTGCGGCCACAGGCTGCGCAGGGCGAGCGCCGCATCGCTGTCGCGGCCGACCT
Organism: Acidiphilium sp. PM; assembly: GCF_000219295.1. Lineage (NCBI taxonomy): Bacteria > Pseudomonadati > Pseudomonadota > Alphaproteobacteria > Acetobacterales > Acidocellaceae > Acidiphilium > Acidiphilium sp. PM. The sequence goes on along the minus strand of NZ_AFPR01000206.1, from coordinate 1,783 downwards.
GCAGCAGCGCGAAGGCGAGGGCGCCTTCCGGCTGCGCCGCGACCGCCTCGACATCGGCTTCGGACAGGCTGGCGGCAAGGCTGCTGCCGCCGAGATCCCGGCCGAGCAGCCGTCCGGCGAGCATGCCGTAGAACGTGCCCGAATTGTTCGCCGCCTTGCCGAGCCAGGCGAGATAGGCGTCCGCCTGCCCAAGGCGGAGTGCCGCGCGCGCGGCCCAGAAGGCGCCGGCGGCGTGCCGGTCGGGCCCGCAATCGGGCGATTCGGCGGCGTGCTCGAAGAAGGGCAGCGCCTCGGACATCCGGCCCAGCCGCCAGGCGGCGAGGCCGGCGACGAAATCCGGGTCCCACACCCGGTTGCCGCCTTCCTTGGCCGCGGCGGCGGCGATCGAAAGGGCCTGTTCGTAATCGCCGCGGTCGAAGACCTGACGGGCGACGATCGCGCGCAGCGCCGCGCCTTGGGCGAAGGAGATATGATTGTCGTTCCGGATCAGGCCGATGGCGCGGCCGCTCTCGCCGCTGCCGCTCAGGCGCTGCACATACCCGGCAAGGCGCATCGGCACCCGGACTCCTCCGGCCGGCGGCGTCGCCGCGCCGGTGGGGACGATTTCGGGCTCCGGCAGGTAGTCGACCGTTGCGGGTGGCATGTGGCCCCCGCGCGGCAGCCGCTTGGCCAGCAGCGCGCGGATGCGGTTCGTGCCGGGCTGGCCGCCATAGGCCTTGAGCCAGGCCTCGAGTTCATGCGGCGTCGAATGGTGATAGGGGCCGAGATAGAGCTGCGCCTGCACCTGGCCCATCAGCATGTCGTTGTCGAGCCGGTGGATCAGCGCCGCCGCCTCGGCCACGCGCCCCGCGGCCTGATCGGCGAAGATCCGGCGATACAGCGTCACGTCGCTCGGCGCGAGCGGGCGGGCGAGCACCACCTCGGCGCCGTTCGCCGGCGTCGAGCGCGGGATCGCATACGCTACGGATTCCGGGCGCGATGCAGCGCCCTGCTTGTCGGTCGAAGGCCCCCTGAGTCCGGCCGGCGCCGCATGTGCGATCGCGGGCATACCGACGGACAACGCCGCCGTGACGATGCACGCCCGGGCGACGCTTAGGCGGGAGAGCTTTTTAACGGCCCCTCGCATGACCGTTCGGCTACACGCCAAATTCCCGGCTGGGCAAGCTCTCCAAGAGGGCAAAATTCTAAAAAAATATACAAAACAAGGAAAACCGCAGGACTTGCGGCCGAATAATTTTCAACTTTTCGTGATGTCTTGTGAATTTCGCATGTCAGCATCGCGCAGGATGCGGGATTCGACACATTCGCGCCGCAATTCCAGAAGGTCCGCCCAGGCGAGGCGCTTCGCGGCGGGCTGCCGCAGCAGGTAGGCGGGATGGTAGGTCGGCAGGGCGCGCAGCGTCTGGTCGAGCCCCTCGATGGTCACCTCCCGCCACTTGCCGCGCAGCCGGGTGATGCCGTCCTTGCCGCCGATCAGCGCGCGCACCGCGACGGCGCCGAGCAGCACCAGCCGTTCCGGCCGCACCAGGGCGATGTGGCGGTGCAGAAACGGCAGGCATTGCGCGATTTCGGTATCCGACGGCGTGCGGTTCCCTGGCGGCCGCCAGGGCACAACGTTGACGATGCGCACGGTGCCGCGGTCGAGGCCGATGCTGCCGAGCATCTTGTCGAGCAACTGGCCGGCGGGGCCGACGAAGGGCCGGCCGATGCGGTCTTCCTCGCCACCCGGCGCCTCGCCGATGATCATGATCCGCGCATCCTCGGCGCCGTCCGCGAAGACGAG
>NZ_AFPR01000207.1:0-7142 GCF_000219295.1 Acidiphilium sp. PM | reverse complement strand
CCGCGATCGCCAGCGAAGGCAGGGTCGGCCCGGTCACCCGCGCCGGCGCGGGGCGCGACGGCCGCGCGCCGCTGATGTCGCGCCGGATCGGCGAGGGACGGGCCGGCAGATCAAGCCGGTGCGCCTTGCCGACCACCGAATTCTTGGAAATGTTCAGCCGTCGCCCGATTTCGGCGGTCGAAAGCCCTTCGTCCCAGAGCTGGCGGAGGCGGGCAATGATCTCGTCGGTCCATTCCATGGCCTGTCCTGTCCCTCTCATGTGCTACAACATTCTGTAGCCGAGCGACCGGCCTCACTCAACATCTAGTTGAGTTCTGCCTTGCAGTTTTCTGTGGAAAACCCACGTCGAAGGGCTATTTTATCGCCTCGCCGGCGAACGAGCCCCAGAACTGGTCGCGCCGGAGCCACCCCGCGCGGTGATCGACCTCCACCTGGCACCACGCCGCCCCCGCCTTGCAGCGCCGGATCACGCCGATCACGCCCTTGTCGAGATAGGCGACCGGCGTCGCATCCTTGTGCGGTCCCGCGCGCAGCGTGTGCCGGCCGCCGATGACGATGAAGCTGCGCAGGCCGTGCAGCAGCGCCTCGTGCACCCACCCGTCGCCGCCATCCGGCGCGACGACGTGGCGCCAGACATTGAATTCCCCGGTCACCTCCACCGGCAGGTCGAGCCGGTGATAGACCCAGATGATCGGATACTGGAAGCCCGGCCCCGCCCGCATGTAGATTTCCCTGGAGCGGAAACTCTCGAAGCGCGGCACCGGCCAGCCGGTGGCCGACCCCTTGCCCGGCCCCGGTCCCGGCCCGACCTTCGGCGCGTGCCACGCGCCGAGCGCCAGCGCCACGACGACCAGCCCGAGCCGGGCGAGGCGGCTAGACGCCCGCACAGGCGGCACAGTCCGGCACGCGGGGGATCGTGATCGTGCGGAACCGCGCATCCAGCGCGTCCCACAGCAGCAGCCGCCCGGCCAGCGAGGTGCCGATGCCGAGAATCTCCTTCATCGCCTCGGTCGCCTGCAACGTGCCCATCACCCCCGTCACCGGGCCGAGCACCCCGGCCTCCGAACAGGTCGGCACCATGCCCGCCGGCGGCGCCTCGGGATAGAGGCACCGATAGCAGGGGCAATCCGGCCCCGCATGCGGCTTGAAGGTGGAAAGCTGCCCCTCGAAGCGCAGCACCGCCGCCGAAACCAGCGTCCGCCGCGCCGCGACACAGGCATCGGCGACGAGGAAGCGGGTCGCGAAATTGTCGGTCCCGTCGAGCACGATGTCGTGCGCGGCGACCAGCGCGCCGACATTCCCCGCGTCCAGCCGGGCGCGGACCGGGTTGACGCTCACCTCCGGGTTCAGCCCGCGCATCGCCGCCGCCGCGCTCTCCACCTTCGGCGCGCCGAGAAACGCCACCCCGTGCGCGATCTGCCGCTGCAGGTTGGAGAGTTCCAGCACGTCGTCATCGACGATGGAAATCCGCCCGACGCCGGCGGCCGCGAGATAAAGTGCCGCCGGCGAGCCGAGCCCGCCCGCGCCGACGATCAGCACCGAGGCCGCGCGCAGCCGCGCCTGCCCGGTGCCGCCCACCTCGCGCAGCAGGATGTGGCGCGAATACCGGGCGATTTCGGTTTCGGTGAAGTCGAGATCCATGCCGCATAGAATCGCATCCGCGCCGCCCCGCCGCAAGGGCGCGGATCTACGCCCCCGATCGCGCTTGATCGCGGCCGGCCCGCCCGGCATGTTCCGGCCATGACCACCTCCCCTCCCGCCGCATCCGGCGCGGCCCTCGTCCTCTTTTCCGGCGGCCAGGACAGCGGCACCTGCCTCGCCTGGGCGCTCGACCGCTACGACCGGGTCGAGACGATCGGCTTCTTCTACGGCCAGCGCCACGCGGTCGAGCTGGAGTGCCGCGCCCCGCTGCGCGCCGCCATCGCCGGCCTGCGCCCCTGGCGCGCCACACTCGGCGCCGACACGATGCTCGACATCAGCGCCGCGCTGGCCACCCTCGGCGCCACCGCGATGACCGCCGAGATCGAGATCGAGACCACCGAGGCCGGCCTGCCCAACACCTTCGTCCCCGGCCGCAACCTGCTCTTCCTCACCTATGCCGCCGCCCTCGCCTATCGCCGCGGCATCGGCACCCTGGTCGGCGGCATGTGCGAGACCGACTATTCCGGCTACCCCGACTGCCGGAACACGACGATGCAGGCGATGCAGCTCGCCCTCTCGCTCGGCCTCGACCGCGCCGTCACGGTCGAGACGCCGCTGATGTATCGCGACAAGGCCGCCACCTGGGAGCTCGCCGCCGAACTCGGCGGCGCCGCGCTGGTCGAGGCGCTGCGGACCGGCAGCCACAGCTGCTATCGCGGCGAGCGCGCCACGCTGCACGACTGGGGCTATGGCTGCGGCACCTGCCCGGCCTGCGAGCTGCGCGCGGCGGGCTGGCAGCGCTGGCGCGCGGCGCGTGCGGATTTTGTGGACGGTGCATGACGGTTTCGTGTATCGGCGTCTCACGCGGCGGTTTCTCGTGCATCCGAATGATGATATGAATTCGTATCCGGACGGTGCAGGCGTTCGCGATGCGGCACCGCAAGCCGGCCCAGCAAGCCGGATCGGCGTTTCGGCGGCACCCCCGCCCGACACCCGATCCTCGCCCACGGCCGGCCCGGCACGGGGCGGCGCGCGACGATGGACGGCGGGCGGCAGTGAAACTCAGGATGGCATCGCGCAGGCGATGAACAGGTTATCGAGACGATGAAGACGATCAACGCGATCAGGATGGGCGGCGTCGATGTTCTCCCGCTGGTCGAAGGCGGCAAGGGTGTGGCGGTCTCCAACGGACTTTCGGCCGGAAGCTGGGCCGCCTCGGGCGGCGTCGGCACGTTCAGCGCCGTCAATGCCGACAGCTACGACGACTCCGGCCGTCCGGTCCCGCAGGTCTATCACGGCACCACGCGGCGCGCCCGCCACGAGGAGCTCGTGGCCTTCGCGATCGAGGGCGGCATCGCCCAGGCCCGGCGCGCGCACGAGGAATCGGGCGGCCAGGGGCGCATCCACGCCAACATCCTCTGGGAGATGGGCGGCGCCGAGCGCGTCATCACCGGCATCCTCGAAGGCGCGAAAGGCCTCGTGAACGGCATCACCTGCGGCGCCGGCATGCCCTACCGGCTCTCGGAAATCGCCTCGAAATTCAACATCCACTACTACCCGATCGTCTCCTCCGCCCGCGCCTTCAACGCGCTCTGGCGCCGCGCCTACCACAAGGCGCAGGAACTGCTCGGCGGCGTCGTCTACGAAGACCCCTGGCTCGCCGGCGGCCATAACGGCCTGTCCAACTCCGAAGACCCGACCAGGCCCGAAAGCCCGCTGCCCCGCGTCATCGCGCTGCGCCGGCAGATGCGCGAGTTCGGCCTCGGCGAGACGCCGATCATCATGGCCGGCGGCGTCTGGTGGCTCGAGGAATGGGAGGACTGGATCGACAATCCGGATCTCGGCCCCGTCGCCTTCCAGTTCGGCACCCGCCCGCTGCTGACCAGGGAAAGCCCGATCAGCGACGTCTGGAAGCAGAAGCTCCTCACCCTCAAGCAGGGCGACGTCTTCCTCAACCGCTTCTCGCCCACCGGCTTCTATTCCAGCGCGGTGAACAACGGCTTCATCCAGGGCCTGCGCGCCCGCAACGAGCGGCAGGTCGCCTACACCACCGAGCCGGTCGGCGAGCATACCGAGGAATACGGCGTCGGCCCGCGCAAGCGCCCGGTCTGGCTCACCCCGGCCGACCTCAAGGACGTCCACGCCTGGGAGCGCGAGGGCTTCACCGAGGCGATGCGCACCCCGGATTCCACCCTCGTCTTCGAAACCCCCGAAACCGCCGAGGAAATCCGGCTCGACCAGGTGAACTGCATGGGCTGCCTCTCGCAGTGCCGCTTCTCCAACTGGTCGCAGGAAGAGCCCGATTTCTCCACCGGCAAGAAGGCCGACCCGCGCAGCTTCTGCATCCAGAAGACCCTGCAGGACATCGCCCACACCCATAACGACCCCGATTCGGTCGACCACAACCTGATGTTCAGCGGCCACAACGGCTACCGCTTCGCGACCGATCCGTTCTATTCCAACGGCTTCATCCCGACGGTGAAGCAGCTCATCGAACGGATCCTGACCGGCCGCTGACCGAGTCAGATCCTCACCGGCCGCTGACCGCGGCCGGCGCCCTCCGCGTCAGCCGATGCCGAGGGCTTCCAGCACGCGCGCGGGCGTGATCGGCAGCGCCGTGATCCGCGCGCCGCGCGGCGCGAGCGCGTCGTTCACCGCGTTCAGCACCGCCGCCGCCGCCGCCGCCGTGCCGGCCTCGCCCACGCCCTTGGCGCCGATATGGCTTTCCCGCGTCGGCGTGCAGACATGGCCGATCACGATGTCCGGCATCTCGGCCGCCATCGGCACCAGATAATCCGCCATCGTCGCGTTCAGCATCTGCCCCTCGGAATCGTAGCGGCATTCCTCGAACAGCGCCGCCCCCAGCCCCTGCACCACGCCGCCGCGAATCTGCTCGTCCACCAGCAACGGGTTGATGATCGTCCCGCAATCCTCGACCACGAAATGCTTCAGCAGCCGCACGAAGCCGGTCTCGGCGTCCACCTCCACCACCGCCGCCTGCACCCCGTTGGTGAAGGCGAAGGGATACTCCCGCGGCACGTAATGCCGGCTCGCGACCAGCGCCGGCTCCACCCCCTGCGGCAACGTGTCGGGCCGGAAATGGGCGATGCGCGCCAGCTCGGCGAGGCTCATCCGCTCGGCCCCGCCCGCCGCATCGACGATCGCGCCATCCCTGATGTCGAGCGCCTCCGGGGCGGCCTGCAGGATGCTCGCGGCCAGCGCCAGCACGTTCTCCCGCAGCGCCGATGCCGCGCGAAACGCCGCCTCGCCGCCCACCCCCGCCCCGCGCGAGGCCCAGGTGCCGCCGCCATAGGGTGTGGCGTCGGTATCGCCGAGCTTCACCAGCACCCGCGCCGGGTCCACCCCCATCGCCGCGGCCGTCACCTGGGCGAGGATCGTCGTCGTCCCCTGCCCCTGCTCGGTGGCGCCGGCATGCAGCACCACGTCGCCGGCCGCATCGAGCCGCGCCGTCGCCCCGTCCTGCGCGGCGATCCGCGCCCCGCCGACGCCGTAGAACGCCGCCCCCGGATTGGTGATCTCGATGAAACTCGCGATCCCGATGCCCCGCCACACCCCGCGCGCCCGCTTCCCTTCCTGCTCCGCCCGCAGCGCGTCGTAGTCCATCAGCCGGACCAGCTCGTCGAGACAGGCATGGTGCGACAGCGCCTCGAACTTCATCCCCGCCGGCGAGGCGCAGGGATAGGCGTCGTCGGCGATCAGGTTGCGCCGCCGCATCTCGACCGGGTCGATCCCCCGCCGCCGCGCCGCCTCGTCCACCAGCGCCTCCGTCACCGCGGTCGCGATCGGATGCCCCACCGCGCGATATTGCGACATCATCGCCTTGGTCTGGAACACCACTCGCGCCCGCGCCGCGTAATGCGCGAAATCATACGGCCCGCCGACCAGATTGATCACCTGGTTCGCCTCCACCGCCGAGGTGCGCGGATAGGCCGAATACGGCCCCACCCCGGTCAGATCGTCCACCGCGAAGCCCTCGATCCGCCCGTCTTCCGCCACCCCGATCCGCGCCGACACCCGGTGCCCGCGCGCATGGATATCGCCGGTGAAACTCTCCAGCCGGTCGGCCACGAACCGCACCGGCCGGCGCAGGATGCGGCTCGCCGCCACCGCCGCCATCTCGTCGGGATAGACATGGATCTTGATCCCGAACGACCCGCCCACATCCGGCCCGATCACCCGGATTTGCCGCTCGGCGAGGCCGAACAGTGTGGCCAGCACGGTCTGGAACATGTGCGGCACCTGGGTGCCGAGATGCACGGTCAGCCGCTGCTCGCCCTCGTTCCAGTCCGCCACCAGCGCCCGCGGCTCCAGCGTCACCCCGGTATGCCGGGCGAAATCGAATTCCAGCGCCACGCGCTCCGCCGCCGCATCGACCGCCGCCGCCCCGCCGCCCGCCTCGATCGTCCGCGCGAACGCGAGATTATCCCCGAGTTCGGGATGGATCGCCGCCGCCCCCGGCGCGAGCGCCGCCAGCGGATCGACCACCGGCGCAAGCGGCGCGTACTCCACGACAATCCGCTCGGCGGCATCCTCCGCCTCGGCCCGGCTCGCCGCCACCACCATCGCCACCGGCTCGCCCTGGAACCGCACCCGGCCTCGCGCCAGCGGATATTGCGGCGCCGATTTCAACCCCTTGAGATGCGTCAGCACGCCGACCCACGGCGCGCACCGCCCCTCCAGCGCCGCCGCGTCGAACACGCCGACCACCCCCGGCATCTCCCGCGCCGGCGCCAGGTCGATCGCCCCGATCTCCGCATGGGCATAGGGCGATCGCAGGAACGCCGCATGCACCATGCGCGGCAGCGCGATATCGCTCGCGAACAGCCCGCGCCCCTGGGTCAGCCGCCGCGCATCCGGCCGCGCCATCGCCCGTCCGATCGGCCGGTCGGCGCCGTTCATGCCGCCCTCCGCGCCCGCGCCGTCGCCTCGACCGCGTCGACGATCGCCTCATATCCGGTGCAGCGGCAGTAATTGCCCGAAAGATGCGCGCGGATCGCCGCGCGGTCGGTCGGATCGGGCGCATGGGCGAGGAAATCCGCCGCCGCCAGCATCATCCCCGGCGTGCAATAGCCGCATTGCAGCGCGTTGCGGCGCCAGAACGCCTCCTGCAAATCCGCCAGCTCGCCCGAATCCGACACCCCCTCGATGGTCTCGACCACGCACCCCGCCGCCTGCACCGCGAGGACGAGGCAGCCGCGCACGATCGCCCCGTCCAGCCGCACCGTGCAGGCGCCGCACACGCCATGCTCGCAGCCGAGATGCGTGCCGGTCAGGCCGAGCCGCTCGCGCAGGAAATCGGCGAGATGCAGCCGGGCCGGCACCTCGGCCTCGACGCGCTCGCCATTCACGATCAGGGAAATCGCCGTCATGGAGCCAGACATTCCTTCATCACCCGCCGCAGCAGCACCCGCGCCAGATGCAGCCGCACCGGCGCCGAAATCTCCGGGTCCGCATGCGGCGGCAAATCCTCCGCGAGCGCC